>JADFZZ010000051.1 GCA_015232315.1 SAR324 cluster bacterium
AAACACAGCATGTCTATTTTGTGGACAAACTCGAGGAATTGAAAGAGCAGGCAAAAAACTCATTCAACAGCCATCAACTTGCGGACCTGCTTAAAACACACCTGATCGACTGGCTGATCAATCATATCGTCAAAATGGATCAGCATTTGGCGGCATATCTCAAAAAGAACCGTGTGAGTTGAAAGGAAGGTAATCACTTTGGCTATTGCACAACACCGGGGGGGCGTGGCTGAGTGCCAGTTCCTGAGGGGGGCGACGTTGTGGTGGTAGGTTGAGTGCCAGTTCCTGAGGGGGGCGTTGTTGTTGTGGTCGTTTGAGTGGTTTTTGTCATTTGAATCACACCGAGGTTGGTGGTCTGGTTGTCCTGAACTGTTACATTGTTACGTATAGCTCTGTAAAGTGGAGTCGTACCATCACTGCCCAATCCCAGAAAACGCACGGTATAAACACCTGGAATAATCGCCTCCAGTACACCAACAGTGGCATCCTTCCCCAGACTCAACTGCAGATGGACTCCCGCAGAATTTTTAGCCACCTCCCCGGCATTGTTCAGCACAGAAACCTGAAGCTGAGAAACCTCCGCCGGAAGCGTCCTGGTGTTTCCCTCAGGGATCGATTCCGCCTGAGTGTCCCACGTCAGTTCAAAGATCACGCCGCCACCTGTCTGATCGTCATCACCGCATGAGATGACGACCAGCAGAGTCAACAATATCCACAAACATAGCCAAAAATTTTTACGAAAAAATACAACCTTATGTTTCATAGAACCTTGATTGGTTTAACGGAGTGTGAAGCGCACACCAAAATCAAAGGCAACACTCCGATCAGAATTTTCAATTTCATCTGATGCGGTATAAGTTGGAAGCGTGATGCCCATTCTGAAATTCCATCGATAAAACGACACGCCGAGAATAGTGTCCACAGTGGTTCGCTGATTGCCTAAGCCATTGTCTTCCAGGAGATCTTCCTGAGTTGAGGTACCGGAAAAAGCGGCATACATGCTCAAATAGTCACCCCACCAGAAAGCGGGTGTATCCAAACCAACAAAGAATGAAAAGATATCACCTTTATCCAGCAAATCTTCATCCACAGGACGAAACAAGGCAGAATAGCTGATCAAGTAAACGGTTGGACTGTATAGCCACATAAAACTCTGACTGAACTGATAATCAATCACACTTCGGGATCCGACCGCGACATTGCCTGAGGTGGTATAGAGTCCCATCGTGGTGAGCAGGGACATATCAGGTGTCAAGTTAGTCAGAAACTTGCCTGCTACCAGACTGTTGCCCCAACCTTTGGCTTCATCCGTTACAATGTAGGGAATAGAAACAGAGAGTTGGAACCATGAATTGAAATTATAGGAAAACGGCAGGGAATACACTTGCGCATCCTCTGAAATAAAACCGTTGGCTCCCGCGGAACCACTCCCTTTTTCAAAACCGTTTTCGGATTTTTTCTCCTTCTTTTCTTCTTTCTTTTCTGCGGGCTTTTTTGGGGGAGGCGGAGCCTGCTTTTTTTCATTTGGGGGAGGTGCTGTCGTACCGGTCCGGAGTTTACCATTATTGGGGGAATTCTGGCCGTCTTTGTTGACAACTGGTTCATTCACCTTCTGGTCTGTGGATCCTTGTGTGTTTGGCGCGGGATTGATCGTATTAACCGTTGATACAATGCGTTGTGTGTTCGGAACAGGATTGACCGTATTTGTCGTTGGTGTGTAAGGCACAACCGTTTGAGTGGTCGATGAACTGGTATTTGTGGTGGTTTCAACCCGTGCTGTATTTCCGGAATCTGTGGTGCCAGAGGTTACAACTTTGGTCTGTAAGGTGGTTTCCGTGCCTGTGTTGTTTTGTCCGGTGTTTGCCGTCGGAGCAATCGTTTGATTTTCCTGATTACCGCTACCAGGAACAGCATTTAAGGGGCCCTGCTCATTGGTTTCCTGATTTTCTGTTCCCTGTTCATTGCCCCCCTGATTACCTTGTCGCTGATTTTCCTGTCCCTGCCCATTGCCGCCCTGATTACCCCGGCCCTGATTGTTGAGGGCGTTGTTTTCCGGCTGATTTTTGTTTGCCTGGGATGGCTGGGATGGCTCAGCAGACAGGCTGTCTTTTCCTGCGGGAACAGGCATACGACCTGATGAGTCCTGTGATTGATTTATTGGACGTGTTTCCTGTGTTCCAGCTCTGTCCGGTGGTGTTTGTGGTGAAACATTGGGGCGTGCGGAATTTTGGTTCTGAAATCCGGGGGATGACTCCTGTTGTGGGGTTGAGGGCCTTACCACTGATGGCGTAACAGGCATCTGTTGAACCTGCGGACGAGGGGCGTTCACAGAAGTATTAACGGGCTCATGCAAACCGCTAACAGAATTTGTACCACTTCCCTTGATAGCGGAATTAACCTGAATTTCCTGAGCAGGATTCAGGCTTCCCGAGGGACAGACCGCGGCTCTATCAAGCAGAAAACAGATCCTCCCGTCAGCAACCGCAATGTCAGAATGCATTGAAAACATCAATAATATCGCAAGAACAGAAAGAAACCATTTCATGATTTAATCCTAAGATTATTCGAAAAAAATTGAGCGGTTAAAAACTGTAACCAATCGACAGCGAGGTGACTGTCGTGCTGACTGTTGGATTTCCGCCAGCATCCCTGATTTGATCCACAACGGTTCCACCTATAGTATTGTCACCACCAATGCCGACAATGAACATGGCGAACATGTTGTTATCAAAGGTATAGTCGGTTCCAAACACAAAGCCGATGCCCCGGCTGTTGATTGTTTCGGGATCAGTGTCGCCAATTTCAACCGATACGGAATGAAAACCCATTCCCGCAAACAGCGAGAACCGTTGCAGAAACCAGTTTTCAAACCAGTTGGCAAAAAACCAGTTGTATTCAACACTCACAATTGATCGTGAACTGAAACCGGAAGGATATGTAACCACAGGCTCCGCTTCAGAATCTTCCTCAGAATCCTCGGAATACGTCAATGAATTGATATCCCCACGGTACCATAAAAATGTTGCTGAAACCGGGATGGAAAGTCCGGGAAACCATCTTGCGCCCAGTGTAAAACCACCGGTGTCCAGAGCATATTGACTTGAAGAGTCCTGATCCATCACAAGTGTGAAATCCTGAGACGAAAGGGGACCCACAAATACTTTCAGCGTCAAATCTTTTACTGGTCGTGGTGGCGGTGGAAGAAACGGTGTGGAAGGTTCTTCCTGTGCTGTTCGTTGATGCACAGGCGGTGATTCCTCTGGCGCGACTTCCTCTGGTTCAGAATTGGGAGGTGCCGTAGTCGCTTTTGCGGCAGGTGCCACAACGACAGGCGGAGTCACGGGCGCCGCCTGATTGCTCTGGGAACATTCATTGACCAGATCCGCATAAGCTTCACATAATTTTTCACGGGATGCGGTTCCGGAACGGTAAATCGCATTGAGAAGCCCCTGTTTCAACCCTTCCTTGCCACGAAGTTTTGAATCGCCAAAAGAACTGCTGCGCTGGCCGGAAAGCACCACTTCCAGACCTTCCCGATCTTCAACCACAGCCACCCGGTACACACATTCGTTGGGTCCCACGCCGGAGGGCGGAACCATTTCCACCCATTCGACAAACTGGCGAATCAAACTCAACGAAAGGAATTCCACGGTTTTAGCTTCATAGGATCCTGTGCTTTCCACCAGGACATAACAGGTTTCACCCCACACCGGCATGATCAGCATGGACCAGACACCGAGAGACAACAGCCATTTCTTGATAAGGCTCCATAGTTGGAACTGTTGATATTTCATGACGTCCACTCCAGAAAATCAAGGATGTCTTCCTTGTCCATCTCCATTTCCTCACCACATTCAGGACATGAGGGAATGGGATAATCATTTTGCTGAACCTGCTCCAGTGTGAGCAGTTGTGTTTTCTCTTCCCCGCAATCAGCACAGGCGTAATCAATAAAAAACGATTGAATCGCGATGTTTTTTGAAAAGGAAGGAATCATGTTGCACTGGAGTAAAATGGGCAGGGAGCATTCATGATATTCAATGCTGATCTGTTTCTCACGCAATTCCTGAAGACCATCAATCCACATTTTAACGCCAATGGAATTGGTAGACACCACACCCTTCAAATTCAGAATCAGCGGATTTTTTCCACTGTGAACCACCGGTGCCATGTTCATGTACTCGTTCAGCTTTCCTGACACGAAACAGATTCCGTTTTCAGAAAATTCAATCTTCATCTCAGACATAAAGCTCCATTAGAGGCAGAGAGTTTGAAATAGTGGGAATTATTTTACTTTTCCAACAATCAGTGTGATGTCGTCACCTCGGGGATGATCGGCGTAATGCGCATAAGCCACTTCAATAATCCGGTTTTTGATTTGTTCAGCAGTGAATCCTTCGCATTCCTGAATGGCTTTTTTCAGACGTTTTTCGCCAAACATTTCTTCAGCGGGACTTTCATTTTCAATCAGACCATCCGTGTACCAGATGACGACATCATCGGGTTGCAGTGCAAAGGTCTGCACCTGATAAACACTGCCTTCACTGTAGCCCAGATGATCACCGGGAATATTCAGATTCATGAAGGGTTTTTGTTTTTCACGATTCTGGCGTGTGACCGTGAATTGGGAGGGACGCCAAATCAGACAGGGATTATGAGCCGCACTGGAATAGGTCAATGTTTTTTGTTTCAGATCCATGATGGAGTAAAAGAAAGTCATGTTGTATTGCCCTGACGCTGTTTCGTGCAGGAGATTGTTGAGCAATCCCAAGAGATAGGACGGTTCCAGAAGTTTATTATCCAGTTCTCCATATTTTTCAAGTTCCTGACGGTGTTTTTCCAGCGAATGATAGAAACTGTTGACCAAAGCCGTGATGATCGCCGCCGGCGCGCCATGTCCGGTCACATCACCAATCAGGACGTCGAGGGTATGCGTGTCATTGTGGTAACGGTAATCATACCAGTCGCCACCGGTTTCTGAGGCCGATTGGTAAAAGCTCGAAATATCAAAACATTCAAGGTGGGGATCTTCCTTGGGAATCAACAGTTCCTGCACCATGGAGGCAGTTTGCAGTTCCATTTCCAGCCGTTCCGCGCTTTTTAAGCCTTCAACCGCGTATTTGAACGCCACATGGGTTTGCACCCGGGCCATCAGTTCTTCCTTGTGAAACGGTTTGCACAGATAGTCATTGGCCCCATACTGAAGTCCCCGCACCATATCTTCCACCTGATTTTTGGCAGTCAACATGATGATGGGCATCAACACAGGATCATGCCTTTTGCGGATGGTCTGGCAGACTTCATAGCCACTCATGCGGGGCATCATGATATCCAGTAGCATGAGATCAGGTTTTTCCTTTTCCACCAGATCCAGTGCCTCAAAGCCATCCTGTGCGGAAATAACGTCGTAACCGCGGATCTTCAACTGGTTCTTCAACACTTGAATATTCACAGGCTCATCATCGACCACCAGCACTTTGGGAATCCGGCCATCTTCTTGCCGAATGAGCGCGACCGGACGCAGATTGGCGGATTCAACCGGTTCTTCAGGAGCGGATGTCACTTCAGTTTCAGCTTTTGTTTCTACAGGTTTTCCTGTGGTCAACACAGGCTCTGCGACCCCCGATTCCAGCGATTCCACTTCAGGCCGTGTCAACACAGGAGTTGATCGCATCTCTGACACTTCGCCACTTTGTGTCAGTGGCAGAGTGAAAAAAAACACAGACCCTTTGCCTGGTTCACTTTGAACACCAATGGTTCCACCATGCAGTTCAATCAATCGTTTGGTGATGCTGAGCCCAAGCCCTGTTCCGCCATATTCTCTGGCGGTGGAACCATCCCCCTGTTCGAAAGATTCAAAAATTCTGGATTGCTGATTGGCGGGAATGCCAATTCCGGTGTCTTCGACCGCGACATGGATCCAATTGTCTTTGAGTTCCGCTTTGATCCGGACCTCTCCTGCATGCGTGAATTTGATGGAGTTTCCCAGCAAGTTCAGCAGGATTTGCTGAAGTCTGTTTTCATCGGCCTGAATTAGCGGAAGATCGTTGGGGACCAGGTTCACCAGTTGCAGGGATTTATTCCCGATCAAGGCTTGTGACAGCGAAACCGCCAACTGGACAATGTCAGGAAACACAACTTTTTTAATTTGTAATTGCAGTTCCTGTTTTTTCATTTTGGAAAAGTCCAGGATGTCATTGACCAGATTAGCGAGTCGTTTTGCGCTCTGGATGACCATTCTCATGGTCTTGGCCTGTCCAGCATTCACAGCGCCTTCAGCACCATCCAGCAGCGAATCGGTCAGACCGATGATTCCATTGAGAGGCGTGCGCAGTTCATGGGAGGTGTTGGCCATGAATTCATCCTTGAGTTTGTCTGCCTTTTTCAGATTTTCAATGGATTCCTCCTGAGCCTTGATCGCCTGTTTTTGCGCTTCGATCGCTTTTTCATTGGCCTGTAACGCTTCACGCTGTGCCAGAAATTTTTCACGCCGTTCCAGATTAATGCGGTCGGCCAGGGCCAGAGACAACAAAATCACCTGAAGAGCCGAACCAATCTGAATGCCGTAATTTGTCAGAAAATTGCTGGGGATCAACCCGGCCGCGCTCAACCCGGTCATAACAATTCCGGAAAGCAGAGCGGCAAACGCAAACACATAATACCGGGCCGGAGAATAGTTGTTTTTCCAGCAGATAAGGGCGACAGCGATCAGGAAAAACGGAGAAATCACCACCAACGCAACCGCCAGTTTGATGCTCAGGGCATATTTTGCCACCAGCGACACAACCATCACAAGGCCGAATCCTGTCAACAAACCGGTGAGAACATGGTTCAGTCGTGGAGCATAGCGTCTGGCATGCAGGAATGATTTACTGAAAATCAGCAGTCCGAAAAAAGCGCCGCCAATCCAGAATGGAACACTACGGTTCGCCCACCACATCCAGTTGGGCCAGAACAATTCAGTAGCAAGTCCGTTCAGAGACATTTGAAACAGACTGTAAGCCACCACATAAAATACATAATACAAATAACTGCGATCCCGAATGGCTGTATAGATAAACAGGTTATACAGCACCATCACCAGCATGATGCCATAATACAGTCCGAAGCCATATTGTTCCGCATGATCTTTTTCCGTAAACGCGAAGGCCGACCAGAGCGTCAGTGGAAACTGCATGGAGCTTTCTGTCACGAAGCGCATATAAAACGTCTGCTGTTGATTGGGCGGCAACGGGATCATGAAAGTGGGATTGCGGTGTGTGAGCGCTCTTGACGAAAACGGCAGGGTGTCGCCGGAGCGTTTGATCTCAAAAGTTCCATCAGGCTGAGGAAGATACAGTTCGATCAGATCCATCGGTGGATAACCATACTCCAGCAACCAGGTCTGGTCTTTGGGAAAAGGATTTTCGATGGTAAACCGTACCCAGTAAATGGCCTTGGTGAACCCGAAACTCGGTGTGTCTTTCTGGCTGGGTTCCCAGGTCGCTGACTTCACCTCATCAATCGTGAACTTGCGTTCCGGATCGACCAGAATTTCCAGATGCCGTCCTATGGAATATTGATTCTGTCCTTCATCAAGCACCACTGGTGTGACACTGAAGCCCTTGAGCGGGAATGAGAACAGACAAAGGAAAACTAAAATGGCGAGAGGGATCATTCGCGACATGGGGACCCTGTTTTTTTCCGAATAATGATTGGAGGATTTAAAAACCAACTTCTCCTTGTATTAAACGTTTCAGAACAGGTTTGTCAACGAATCAATATCCAGAATTGACGTTACTGATAAAAAGGATGAGGTTTTTGCACGTCGGCCCGTTGTTTTGACCTGGCTTCCTTGAGGCCATCCCTCACGAGTTTGACCTTGCCATCGGTTAGAAGTTTATGGCATACCTCCTGTTATGAACTCGACAGTGGTAAGTTCTCAGCTTTCAGTTCTCAGTTTGGGGTTGGTCACATTTTCGGACAATGAACTGCGTGTCATTTCGAACCGTAGGTGAGAAATCTTTTCAGCCCGGCATGTTCAGATCTCTCACAGGCGTTCGAGATGACAAAGTGGCCCAATCTGTGACCAACCCCGAAACTTATAAGCGATAAGAAATTATGGTTATTCAACAAATCCCTGTTTTTGATCCAAATCCATCACTCAGATCATCTCTGAAATTGCTGAGAGAGTGTGGCATTACAAACTTTGCTTTGATTGGCAGAATAGCCACATGGCTTTATTTGCCATCCGATCGTCAACAATTTACAAAGGATGTTGATTTTGCGATTTTAACTCAAGATTCGTCAAAAATGGAGGAAACACTCAAACAACAAGGACTTAAGGTTCACCTGTTACCTATAGGTGGTGTTGCCGTGAGAGAATCTGATTTGATTGTAGATTTTATTGATAGACGATTAGATGGATTTGATCTGCTTTTCAGAGAAGCCATAGAAAATGCCAGAAGAGATATAGAGATGTTCGGAGAAATTGTGCCTGTAGTAAGCTTGCAGTATTTAATTACTATGAAGTTGGTTTCTGGTGAGCCTAAAGATGATCTGGATGTAAAAACTCTCTTATTGGCAGAAAAAATTGATTATGATGGATTACGCGTACTCGTGAAGAAATATTTAGGTCCTGTTACAGCAAACCGACTGGATGTATTTGCTAGAGAAGTAGGGATACTTCCTCCAAGAGGGCCATATAAATGGGATGACGTATCAAGTTGATTTTCAAACAGCAATTCTAAATTTGGGATTTAGCCGGGTTTAGCCGGTTCGATTTTGAGTTGTTCACACATATAAGTCATCAAACGGTAGCCCTCTAATTACAGTATGAATTTATGATGCACTCAATAATTATCCATTCTGCCTTAAAAGCATTTTGGTTTATCGCATTGTTCATCGCATTGCAACCGGTTTGTCAAGCCATTGAACTTACGCCCGAAGAGCAAACATACCTTCAAAATCATCCATCGGTCACCATGTGCGTGGATCCGGACTGGATACCTTTTGAACGAATTAATGAAAACGGCGAACACGAAGGCATTGCCGCTGACCTCATCAGGCTGGTTGCGGAGCGGACAGGTCTCAATCTTCAACTTTTTCAGGCAAAAATCTGGGATGAAAGTGTTCAGGCCTCCAAGGAAGGAAAATGCCAGATTTTGAGTTTTATCAATCAAACATCCAAGCGAGAAGAATGGCTTATTTTTACTGATCCAATTTTTACTGACTCGAATGTTTTTATCACCCGCGAAGAACACGATTTTATTTCGGATCCCGCCAGTCTCATCAATGAATCCATCGCGCTTCCACGTGAAACCTCCATGGAAGAACGATTCAGGAATGATTATCCCAATCTTTCCATCATTCGAACAGGATCAGAACAGGAGTCCATCACCCTCGTTTCAGAGCGTAACGCTGATATGACCATGCGGTCGCTCATTGTTGCCGCCTATACAATCAAGACAGAGGGCCTGTTTAATCTCAAGATTTCAGGAGAAATTCCCCGCTACGCAAATAAACTTCGAATGGGTATCCTGAAAAATGAACCCATCCTCCGTAATATTCTCAACAAGGGTGTCCAAACCATAACACCTCAGGAAACTGGTTCGATTGTCAACAGGCATGTGTCCATCAATGTTCAGACGGCCATTGATTATTCCCTGATTATAAAAATTATTATCGGTTTTCTGGTGCTGGGAGCCGCAGGATTCTATTATAATTTCAAGCTCAGGCAATTGAATGCCAAAAAAACAGAATTTTTTACCAACATGAGTCATGAACTGCGCACCCCCATGAATGCCATCATCGGTTTTTCAGGATTGGCCCTGAAGACAGAACTCAGCCCCAGTCAATATGATTATCTTTCCAAAATCGAAACCGCCGGAAAATCACTGTTGCGGATTATCAATGACATCCTCGATTTTTCAAAAATTGAAGCTGGAAAAATTGAAATGGAGTCTGTCGAGTTCAACCTGGAAGAAGTGATGCAAAACATCATTGGTATCGTTTCTGTCATTGCCACTCAAAAAAATCTGAAAATAATTCATCAGATTGACAGTGAAGTTCCCCGGTTCTTAAAGGGTGATTCCTTACGTCTGGGGCAGATTCTGATCAATTTGGTCAACAATGCTGTCAAATTCACTGAAGCAGGACATATCCTGATCAAGGTAGAACAGGTACATCAGTCTGAAACACACAGTACCCTTCGATTCACTGTGAGTGACACTGGAATCGGCATGACGCCTGAACAAACCGCCAGGTTATTTTCTTCCTTTTCGCAGGGGGACAGTTCCATTACCCGCAAGTATGGTGGAACAGGGTTGGGGTTGGTCATCTCCAAACGTCTGGTGGAAATGATGGAGGGACAGATTGCTGTGGTCAGTGAACCCGGAAAGGGCAGTACCTTTTTTTTCACGATCAAGCTTCTCCGCATTCCTTCGGTTAATCCGCCGCTTCAACTGATTTCAAGGGATGGCATCGGACTCAAAGCAGGAATTGTCAATGAAACACCTGTGACCAAAGAAATTTTGTCAGAACAATTCCAGAAAACATCTCCCCTTGTGAAAACCGCCAGTGACAGACATGGTCCGAAATGGAATGACAACGCTGTATTGTTGGTAGAAGACAACCTGTTGAATCAGCAGGTTGCCCTTGAAATTTTGACAAGAGCGGGATTGCGGGTAGATATTGCCAATAATGGTCGTGAAGCCGTAGAGACTCTTCAGAAAAAGTCCTACGATTTGGTGCTGATGGATCTCCAGATGCCTGTAATGGGAGGATATGAAGCAACGGAACTGATTCGTAAAAACCCGGAATACAAGGATTTGCCTGTTATTGCGATGACCGCTCATGCCATGGGTGGCACCAAAGAAAAATGTCTGGCCGCAGGCATGAATGATCATGTCAGCAAACCGATTGATCCAGCTCAGTTATTTTCTGTTCTATCAACCTGGCTCACACCTGTAAGTAGCAATCACACCATCACCGAGACTGTTGTTTCAACAACCGCGGTCAGGCGCGCAAAACATCCCACAGGTGTATTTGCTGAACCTCTGGCAGGTATTGATCTTCATGAAGGACTCACACGATTGAATGGAAATCAGAAATTATATGCGGAATTACTGCTGTCTTTTCCACAAAACTATCACTCTATTGTTGATGACATTCGAAAGGCCATTCATAACCATGATTTCCTCATGGCAAAACAGATTGCTCACACCTTGCAGGGACTTGCCGGAAATCTTTCACTGCAAGAAGTTCATGACACAGCTCGTGCTCTGGAAATGAGTCTGAAAGAACAAGATGACGCCAATTACCCCGAACAGAGTGATCGTCTCGAACTTGCCTTGAGCAAAGTTTTTGAGATTCTGAAAACGATTGAACCCCAACTTCATGAGGTACTCAACAGGTTCACTCCTGCAGGCGTTTTAGAACAAACAGATTACAAACCAACAAAGCCCACAATACTGATTGTGGATGATGAGTCCGCCAACACTCAAATCCTGACAGAACTCCTGCATCAGGACTATATGATTCTCGTGGCCAATAATGGCGAGCAGGCTATTCATCTGGCCAATGCAACAGAAAAATTAAATCTCATTCTACTGGATGTTACGATGCCGGAAATGGATGGTTATGCGGTCTGTAAGGCATTGAAAGCGAATCCCGCCACCCGGAAAATTCCTGTGATTTTTATTACGGCCAAAACAGATGAAAAGAATGAAATTCAGGGATTTGAAATGGGCGCGGTGGATTATGTGACCAAACCGTTTCGCCCGGTAGTGGTCAAGCAACGGGTTAAAACGCATGTAGAACTCCGCATCACAACAGACGCCCTGGAAATTACCAATCAATCCCTGGTGCTGGCCAATGAGGAACTGGAAAATCATAATGAGCGGATAACAAAAGACCTGAAAACCGCGGCGGTGCTTCAGTCCCAACTATTTACCGATTTCACGACACCGGAGTTTCTTGAAATCGCCGTACACTATCAGGCTCATTCGCATGTTTCCGGAGATATTTACAAGCTTTACGCCAATGCGTCGGGTCAGTTCAATTTATTCCTTGGAGACAGCACCGGTCACGGTGTTGCGGCCGCACTGACCACCATCATGGTAAATACGCTACTCAGTCAAAATACTAAGGCGTCTCCAGGCGAAGTCATAACGTTCATCAATGACGAATTGAAAGCGAATTTACCTGATGAACGATTTATGTCCGCAGTTCTTCTGCAAATCAGGAAGGATGGGGATCTGACTATTGTTAACGCAGGACATCCTCCTGTGATCATCCTGCCAGCCAGCGGCGATAACGTTGAAATTTTAACCGCCAATTGTATGGTACTGGGGGTGGTTCAAGCACCCTTGTTCCAATCTCGGGAAAAATTGTATTCACTTCAACCTGGCGCTTTGGTGGTTTTTTTCACGGACGGCATTACTGAAAGACGTAACTTAGATGATGAAATGTTCGGAGAGAAAAGATTGATCCGGTTTATTCAGGAAAACCATAAACTAGAGTTGAGCATGCTACTGGAAAAACTATTGCTGGAGGTTGAGCATTTTGCGGCAGAAACACCTCCAGATGATGATGTTTCTGTGGTTATGTTCCGTTATGTAGGATAATGAAGCATTTCTGTGTTCCACAAGGTTTTCGAGCTGTGCAGGTACTTTTTTAGCCACGAAGTACACGAAGAACACAAAGTAAAAAAGGAATATGTACCAGTAAACTGGAAAATCAGGGTTTCACGGAGGACTTCATTTATATAAAAAACCTTTTTTTCGTGTTCTTGGCGTTCTTGGTGGCTCATTTTCAGACCACCTGCACAGTTCCACGGTTTTCAGGAACAGGTGTTTATTTGGTATCCAGCGAGATGATTCCGTCCCAGCCTTCCTTGACGCCTTCGTGGGTCAGGAATTCACAGCGTTCCATAAAAACTCTGGAGGTTTCATCACCAGGTGTTTGGGTCAGGCATTCCTTGAACAATTGGGCCGCTTCCGCAAATTCCCGATGTTGATAATGCAACCATGCGGTTTCAAAAGTTTTTAAGGTTTTGCATTTGCCATCAAACAGTTCCGGCGGGTCCGCGTCAAACACTTCATACACTGAAACCGCGTCAGATTTGCCTTTCACCTTGACCTGATCAATGAAGCGGGTGTGCTTGTGTGTGTTGACCAGAGTGTAAAAGGTGGTCTGACTGATCAGCAAGGGGGTTTTATAAATTTTGGTCAGTCCCTGAAGTCGGGCTCCCAGGTTGACCGCATCGCTGATGACCGTACTTTCCATCCGGTTGATTCCGCCAATGGTTCCCAGCATCATGCTACCGGAATTGATACCGATACCAATCTTGATGGGTTCATAGTTGTTGTGTGAACGGTGAATGTTGTAATCAGCCAGCGTTTTGAGCATCTGAATTCCCGTGTTGACCGCATCCTCTTCCCGCTGAGGGAACAAGGCCATGATTTCATCACCAATATACTTGTCCACAAAGCCATGATTTTCCCAGATGATGGGTTCCATGCGTTTCAGATAGGAATTGATAAAATTAAAATTTTCAATGGGTGTCATCTGTTCTGAAAGTGAGGTGAACGAACGGATATCCGCGAACATCACACTCATATGCCGCTGGATACACTCTCCCAGACCGACATCCACAATGCTTTCCTTGTCGAGCAGTTCCAGAAACTCATGCGGAACAAACCGCTGATAGGCCCGGTTGGTGTGAGACAGATAGATGTGATTTTTGACACGGGTGATCAGTTCCTGCTTGTTGAACGGTTTGATGAGATAATCATTCGCTCCCATATTCAATCCCTGGATCAGATCGGAAATCTGATTTTTTGCGGTCAGCATGATGATGGGAAGTTCAGAGGGGCCATAGGTTTTTCTGATTTTCGAGCAAACTTCATAACCACTCATTCTCGGCATCATCAAATCCAGGATAATCAGGTCAAATTTGGTATTTGCCAGTAATTCCAGACCCTGGAAACCATCATTGGCCGTGATGGCTTCATAACCATGATGGGTGAGTTGATTTTTCAGGACACGAAGATTTACAGGTTCATCATCAATGATCAGAATCTTGCGAACATCCCTGGTTATCGGCAACTCCATCGAGATGACCGCAATGTCAGAAACAGGAGATTCCATTCCCGCGGTAAGGGGTTTGTGTTCAGCCTGATCCGGGATGAAGTGCACCCGTTTTATATTATGGGAACTTTCTATGGGAGGTTCCTTGGCGATGGGGAGTGTGAACGAAAAAGTAGAACCCTTACCAACCTCACTGGTGACTGTTAATTTTCCCCCATGCAGTTCAACAAGGTTGTTGGTGATAGAAAGCCCCAGTCCGGTTCCTCCATATTCACGGGCCGTTGAGCCATCGCCCTGTTCGAAGGGATTAAAAATTTTTTCCTGCAGATGTGTCGGAATTCCGATTCCTGTGTCTGTGATGGAAATTTTCAGCATTTGTTCCGGTTCTTCACTGGCTGAAATGGTCACAGAACCTTCATGGGTGAATTTCACAGCATTGCCCACCAGATTGAACAGAATCTGTTGCAGGCGTTCTTCATCAGCCAGAACAGGAGGCAGGGTTTCAGGCAACTGGTTACGAAGGCTCAGTTTTTTACGTTCAACCGCGGTTTTTGTGAACATGAGAATAATTTCTACCGTTTTGCATAGATCCAGTGAATTTTTATGCAATTCAATTTCCCGATTTTTCATTTTGGAAAAATCAAGAATGTCATTGACCAGGTTCGACAATCGCTTGCCGCTTTGGGCAATCATCTGGAGATTTTCGATCTGCGCTTCGGAAAACGCCGCCAGACTTTCGTCCAGAATCGATTCGGCCAGTCCAATGATGCCATTCAGTGGCGTTCTTAATTCGTGAGACGTGTTGGCCAGAAATTCGTCTTTGAGATGATCCAGTTGAAGTTGTTTCTGATAGAGTTGATCCGTTTTTTCTTTTTCCTCCCGCAAGCGTTCTTTTTCTAATTCATTTTTATGCATTTTGTAACGCACAACCTCCTGAATCCCCAATCCCAGCACCACGATCCCGCTCAACAAACAGAGTGCGATAAACCAACCTTCCATCCAGATGGGCGTTAACACTTCAAAGGAAATATTCCGGGTCGCGCTTTCCTTGCCTGAATCAGCGGTCAACCTGGCATGGAGGGTATATTTTCCGGGGGACAGGTTGGTATAAATGGCCTGATGCAGTTCGGACGTCCACCATTCCCGGTCCAGTGGTTCCAGAAAAAAATGGTATTTGATTTCTTTGGGGAGAAAAGAATAAACACTGTCGAAATGAAAGGTAAGGTTGTTGTATTCAGGATCAAGAGGCGCGGACAACCTTGAGGGAACCTGAGATTGACGGTTAATCTCCACATGGGAAAGATGTATCAGCGGCACCACACCCTGGTCAATCGAGGCCAGTTTCCATTCAATCCGTGAAAGTCCTCCATAGGTGCCCATATAAAGATAGTCCCCCTCAATCCATTTGGCATGAATGTAGACTTCATTGCCTGACAATCCCCGTGCCTTGTTCAGCACCAGCTCAATTTTCATGTCCTGGTTTACCCGATACAGGCTATCAGCCGTCCCGACCCATAATTTGCCGTCAGGAGCCACGATGAGGGCATTGATCACTTCCTCCGTGAGTATGGGCAACAGTTCAAAATGATCATTTTTCCAGACATTGATGCCTTTACCGGTGCCTACCAGCACACCCCAGCGAGGGTCTTCCATTAGGTCCCAGATGTTGGCATGGGTGAGTCCGTGATCTATGCCATAATGTTTCCATTCCTGATGGTCATAAAGGGAAACACCCTTTTCCGAACCAAACCATAGTTTTTTGTCGTGATCTTCCAGAATAACCCACACATTGTTGCTGGGCAGTCCCTTTGAGGTATTCATCACAGGAACTATTGTCTCCTCTGTTATCGTGAACAATCCCTGGTTCTGCATGACAGTCCAGTAAAAGCCTTTGCTGTCTCGCAAAAGCAACAGCGATTGATCGCCCATTTTCTTCAGAATCTCTCCCTCTGGACTGAGTTGGACAATATCCGTATCTGTGCATGCCCAGACCAGGTTGGCTCGGGTATCCAGTTCAATGTGATTCACATAACCGATTTCAACATGCTTCAGCACATTCCAGTCATGATCCATGATCACCAGACCATTTTCACCGCCAATCCAGAAATGGCCACTGGCATCTTCGACAATATCGGTGACGATGGTTTCGGATGGCAATGTGGAAACATTGACGATTTTCCGGGATAACACCATGCTGAGTCCGGCATGCCCCATCCACACAAACCCTTCACGGTCCTGGATCAATGTTACGATGGAAGGCGATCCCAGCAACTCAGCCTGGTAAACCGCCTGGGATTCAGGAGACCATTGCCAGATGTTGGAATTGGAATACGCAAAAAGCTGGTGCCCGATTCCCTGCGTAACGCCTGTCAGTGATTCTTTCAGCATGGAATCAGCCAGTTTGTTGAGCCCACCATCCTGCCAGGCATACAAGGCGTTCGTGCTGACCAGATAGAGCGTTTTATCTGTCTCATTAAATGTCATGGCAAGCACATGAAAATCCACTTCCGTCACATGATCAAACCGGCGCTCAGTGGAATTCCATTGATAAAAGCCTGTTTCCGCTCTCAGAAAAACATTCCCTGCAGAATCCCCTGTCACATACCAGTAAGAATTGGCATCAATGATTCCATTCAAGGGATAGGGGGTGGATTGTCCATTGCGAAACAGATTGGCGCCGGCTTCAGTGATGATCCACAAGCCCTCGTTTTCAGCCGGCCAGAGTGCAAAAATATCATGGCCGATCAACAGGTTTTCAGTCGAGTGGTTGGTGATTGTTTCTTTATCAATGGAACCGATCCCACCATCATAAGTGTACCAGATGATGCCGCTGGTATCCTGTGTGATGGACCGAACGATGGCTCCTCCCAAGCCCTCTGTTTCTGTGAAGTTTTTGAATTCATGGCCATCAAATCGGCTGAGGCCGCCATAGGTGCCGATCCATAAATAGCCTTCACGATCCTGATACAGGGAGAGGACATCATTCTGAACCAGACCATTGCTGCCATTGTAAAAACGGATGGGATATTTCTGCGCAAACACCGGAACACTGGTGAGCAAACAGCACAAGATTATGAAAATAAACCGGAAGATTCGATTATTCATGTGGTTTCCAACTCATTGTCCAGGTGATGGTGAATATAATAACCCAGCTCCTGATCCGATGTTTTGATATGATTCATGAGCCATTGAATACAGAGTTGATACAGATCCAGAATCAGTCTTGATTTGTTATTTGATGTTTCCCAATTCATTTTGAAGACCTTCAATTTTTGTATGAAGGCGTTATGCTGTCGTTTGTGTTTGGGATAATCAGGATACTTCTGATGTTTCATGCACCATTCCTCAGCATTGAAATGGCTCACCACATAACCTGTGAGGAAATCCAGCATGTTTGCGGTTTCAGTTTCGCCATTTCCATTCTGGATTGCGTCATACAGCATGTTCACTCGCTTAAAAATTTCCTCATGTTGTTTGTCGATCACAGGATTATCCACACAGTAAGCATCACTCCAATCTACCCGATCCATAAATTAACTCCTTGATGTGAATTCATCACTTTTGAAATGCAAAATCGCGAATTTGAAAAATTTCTGACAGAAATCTGGATTGTTGTTCAGGATTAGGCACCAGACAGTGCTGTTTTTTGCCGAACCACTGATATCGATGACGGGAAATCAGATCATAAACGCTGTCTCTCCAGCGTTGTGGAAACCATCCCAGAATCTTGAAAAAACGCCAGTATCGCCCCAGACCAGACATAATTTTCAGCACAGCGTCACTCTGTGTCCAATAATGGGAGGAATCGAATAATACAAGTGTTTTACCAGTTGCCAATGTCAAATCCGCTTGTGTAAAAAGCCATTGAGCCAATGCTGAATGCTGACCCGTGAAATAGAAATACCGTTTTTGATCATATTTCATTAAAAATTGAACCGAACCGGTACACAAAACACAGTCCTCATCAAACACAATCAAAGCATGTTGTTTGAGGGAAATGACAGGTATTTTTTTACCTGGAGTCTGATTCATTGCTTTTCCCACGTTGTGTTATTTTTTTTAGCGTTGAGCCAAGGGCTTTGAACAATCCTCCATTAGCTGAAGGTTTTCCCGCGACTTCCGGAGGCCTGGAGGTGCCGGGTTTCGCCTGAGGTTTGGTTTCTGCGGGAGGAAGAGGAACAGGCTTTCCAGTGATGTCAAACACATAGGAATACACACCAAACTCCGCTTTCCGTTCAAACGGATATCCCGCACGTTCAAAGGTTTTATTCATGGCGGTATTATCACACAGCACATCGGCTTTCACTTTGATATGACCTGAATCCTGAGCAATTTCAATCAACCGGTACAGCAGATATTTGCCCAGCCCCTGTCCCTGCCATTCATCCAGAACCTGGAAGGCTATTTCTGGAACGCCATCATGCGTATCAATCACCCACTGAGCCATGCCCACCATCTCATGATTGGCTTCTTCCGGTGGATACAGAGCCGCCAGGGCCATATCACGGGAGTAATCAATGTCTGTAAATTTTTGCAACACCAGTTGCGGCAGAGAACGGATATGTTTGAAATAACGCATGTAAATGCTGCGGTCAGACAACTTGTGGAAGAAATCTTTGACATGCCCTTCATCCACAGCCTTGATCGGGCGTATCAGCACCCTGTTTCCGTTGCGGGCAATATAAACACTTTCCCATTCCGAAGGATAGGAGCCCTTGAACGAATGCCCGGGCTGGGTCTGACTGACATAGTTGTGTTGTTTGGCAAATTTCAATAAATTATCGCGGAATTTGGGATGTGAAATTTCAATGAGCGACAAGGACCGTTCCCGGATTGTTTTTCCATAAAGATACGCAATGCCATATTCCGTACACACATGCTGAACTTCTGCCCGTGTCAAAACCACGCCAGTGCCTTTACGAAAGGCGGTGACAATGCTGGGCGCTCGCCCTTTGTCATGGGTTGACGGCATCACAACAAATGCTTTTCCACCCTCAGAGGCCATGGCTCCACGGGTAAAATCTGATTTTCCGCCAAATCCCCCCAGAAATTCATAACCTCTTGATTCCGAACAGACCTGCCCGGTGAGATCCACTTCAAAACCTTCATCAATGGCAACCATTTTGGGATTTGAGCCTATCGTTTCCACATGATTGATGCGTGACAGCGGAGTGAATTCAAGATCCTGGTTATTGTGAATGTAATCATAAAGTTCCTGGCTTCCGAAACAATGAGAAATGACGGTTTTGCCCGGCATGAAGGTTTTGTTTGAATTATCCACGGCACCCGATTGAATCAAGCGCATGAGGCCATCTGTCAACAATTCCGTATGAATGCCAAGATGTTGGTGTGAATGCAGGTGTTTCAACACATAGTTTGGTGCTTTTCCCAATCCCACATGCAGGGTTGAGCCATCTTCTATTGCTCCGGCAATATGACGGCCGATCTCATCATAAACATCCTGCTCTTCCTGACTCAGAGGAACAGGCACAAACAATTGTTCCATGTTCATCAACGGAGCATTGTTTTCAACCCAGTAATGGATAATCGCTGACGGAATGGCAGACTGTCCACAGGTTCGGGGCATGTGCTCATTCACTTCCGCAATCACCAGACTCGCTTTGGCGATAACTTCAGGTGTGATGTCCAGACCAATGCCCAGATTGCACATTCCTGATTCATCCGGTGGAGCCACCTTGAGCAAAACAACATCAACCTTGATTTGTCCGTTGCGGATCAGTCGTGGAATGTCAGAAATGCTGAGTGGTGTGTAATCGGACCATCCCTCCCGAATACTGTTGGAGAGAGGACGCGTGACATAAAACGTATTGGCCCTGAAACGTTTGCTGGTCTCTTCGGCCATATATGAGGGATGAAGACTTCCGGGAAAGAACTGGATAATTTCGGTATCCACCATGCCATATTGAGGCAATACCAGGGAATCCATGAGCAACTGCGGCGATGCGGCCATGTTGCCCGCATAAATATGGCTTCCCATTGGGATTTTCTGGATGGCGTCATCCAGTTTCAATTGTTTTGCTTTCCATTCATTTGTCATAACCTCACCTTCACGTGTGTTAAGTTAACCGATCATGAAAAAATAATTTCACCCCGGGTGATGAAAATGATATAATCGTTCTTGAGGCTGAAAGCACTCGTTCTACTCTTTAGCGATTCAATCCTGAAAGTTAAGCTGAGTGTAG
>JADFZZ010000052.1 GCA_015232315.1 SAR324 cluster bacterium
TGAAAGGCAATGTAGGTTTTGCCGGTGCCTGTTGCGGAAACCAGCAGAATCCGGTTCTGGTTTTGGGCGACGGCTTCAATCACCCGATTGATGGCAATGCGCTGGTAATAGCGGGGAGCCTTGCCTCCAGCGTCAAAGTAGTAATCCTGAGTGATAATCCTGGCCTGATCGTCGGTGAGGCCTTTCCATTGTTTATAGCGTTCCCACAAATCCTGAGGAGAAGGGAATCCAGCCAAAGGCAATTCCTGTTCGAGGATTCCTGCCTTTCGGGTGCGGTCATGCTCTACAAAGCCATCTCCATTGGAGGCATAAACAAACGGAATATCCAGAGTGTGGGCATAGTCCAGGGCTTGTTGCATCCCGGAAGAGAGGGAGTGGTGATTGTCTTTGGCTTCAATCACCGCAATCGGGAGGTTGGGTTTATAGTAGAGGATGTAGTCGGCTCGTTTGGATTTGCCTCTGGACACAAGCTGTCCCCTGAGCTGAACTCTGCCTGCCGTAAACGTGACTTCCTCACGAATTTGGTGGTGCAAATCCCAGCCAGCCGCAACCAGGGCGGGAGTAATAAATTTGGTGCAAATGTCTCGTTCGGTGAGTTTCTTTTTGTCCATGATGGGGAGCCAATACAAGTAAAACCGGGCACTAAAGTCGTTTTTTATTCATTACATAAAAGAAACCCTGATAGATGTCAAAACATGTCTTTCGGGTTGGCAATGATTACGGAATGGAACTGAAAATTTGTTTTCATTCTCTCCAAAGCCTCCAATTTCTGAACAGACTTTACAATTCCATTGTGATACCACACAGTTTTTATACAATGCTGTTTGTTGATTCTATCCTCAATCCTTGATGTTTCAGGAGAAAAACCATGATCATCCCCAAAGAAAAACGGTTAACACCCGAACAATTGAAAGAAGTTCAGAAAATTGTCGCTGAATTTGGTCTTGCCCTTCAGGCGATTCATGGAACCGAACGTTCCATTTATGCCATGATCGGGGATGAGCGGGATGAACTGCTGATTGCCCGCATCGAAGGACTCGATTATGTGGATCGGGTGGATCAGATTCAAAGTCCCTACAAACTGATGTCCAAAGGCAATGAACTGGCGCAACATAAAATTATTTTGGGCGGCAAACAATTTGGCGGAACAGAATTCCGGGTGATTGCCGGACAATGCACCATTGACCCCAAAAATCCGGGTTTGTTTTATGAAACAGCCCATGCTGTCAAGGAAGCGGGGGCCGATATGCTGCGAGGTGGCGTGTGGAAACCCCGAACGTTGCCCCACTCCTTTCAGGGCGATTCAAAAAGTATTGAGATTCTGCTGGAAGCCCGCAAACAAACGGGCCTGCCCATCGTCACAGAAGTGATGGATGAAGAGCAACTGAACATTGCCATTGAAGCCAAAGTGGACCTGCTTCAGGTTGGCGCGCGGAATGCCCTGAATTATAGTCTGCTGAAACAGCTCGGTAAAAAAACACAGGAAATGGGCATTGGTGTTTTACTGAAACGCTCCATCCATATGGGCACCCTGGATGAATTCATCGCGGCTGGAGAATATGTGGTTGCGGGAGGTAATCCCAATCTGTTGCTTTGTCCACGTGGGACACTGCCTGCGATGGATGGCTACCGGAATCATCCTGACGAATCCATTGCGGCATTGCTGGTTCAGAAAACATGGGCACCGATCGTGGTGGACCCATCGCATTCTGTAGGAAAATCCATGTATGTTCCCCATGCCGCCCTTTCAGCCGCCGCTTATGGCGCGCATGGTATCATTGTGGAATGCCATATTCATCCCAGGGAAGGCATTGGTGATGATCCCAAACAGGCCATCACACCAGAGGTTCTGAAACAGTTGGTTCTGGATGTGAAAAAAATCGCGGGCATCGCGAAAAACTACACACAATTTCACTCATAATCTGGCATGCGCTTTCTGGGAATTGGTTTTTCAGAGTCTGACTGGAACAACATTCAGACCTGCTTTGAAAAAAAACTGGCACACATCAGTCTGCAATACACTCTGCTGAACCGGAATGATTTGCAACCCCACAAGATCATTGCCACCTGTGAACGGGTGGCCCGATGGTCTCCTGCGCTGGTTCTGTTTCATCCCCAGGGCTTCCGGCAATTTGAGGATTATCTGTTTTTCCTTTCGCAGTTTTCCATGCGTTGCACCTCATTTCCCCGGATTGCCCTCGTTTTTGATGACATTGACCGGGATCTTGGCCCGCTGTTCACATGCCATCCTGAAATCCGCATTGGCAACCGGATGAGTTTTAACCTGTCCGGCCCATCTGTGTTCACTCAAAAAAGCTACCTTCGTTTTCCCAAATACCGCATAAATTCGGAAGTTCTTGGGATCTATTATCAGGAATCACCAGGCGTGACTTCCCGGAAACTCCTTGCAGAACTCCCGTCACACACGATGTTTCCCATTTCTCAAGTGAATCAGATTGAGGATGCCGCAGGCATCACTGCCACATCGACCTGGATTGAAGCTTTTCTGGAGCAACAGAAAAATCCGCTTCCAGCAGAAGCCATCCGCGGCATTTTGAAAGAAGACTCCGAATGCTTTCTTTTTCCCGGATTTCCTGTGGAATGGCTGGATCTGATCAGTCTGGGAGATATCCGAATTCATCATTTACTGCACTTGCGTCATTTTTGCGGCAACCCCGGTTTGAAAAAAATAATTCAATATCTGCAAACTCCGCAAGAAATTCCATCCAACGTATTTTGTCCTGTCCGACTGATGGGAAACATACCTGTGATCAATCAGTTTCTGTCGTTGCTGTTTCAACAGGATGGATATCAGGATGTGAAAAGCCTGACCAGTCTGCAAGGGGGAGAATACACGCTGGAACATAAATTCCTCTGGGTCCAGTTGATGGAATTTCCACAGATGGTTTTTCAAGGTTACCGACTTCGCTGGGAACATGAAATGGAGCAGATACTGGCACCGTTGAAGCCACATATCGAGATTGAAAGTCTGACCTGGTACACGCCCCGGGCAGAAAGTCCCATATCACGGCTTGAACTGGAACATCAGTTGAATGGACTACAAAAACGGGAAAAGCAGTTGGAACAGGAACATCGCGACGCACACCGGCGAAATCTGATCTACAGCCAGGAAATAGCCATTTTGACCGAGGTGATCCAGATCGTAAAAAAGCTAACCACCTTGCTGGCCAAAGCGCTCATTTCGGATGACATTCTCAGAGATCGGGTTGACACACATTTCACCCAGGTTCTGCTCCTTTGCGAATATCAGGAACAGGCCTCGGAACTCATGCTCAAATTGCCGCACATTCCCAAAAAACTATGGATCAATCCACAGGATTATCAGGATGCGGAAGACCTGAAAAAACTGAACATTCTGCAACTGGAACAATTCAGCAAGTCAGGAGCCATTATCATCACCAACGATGGACTGCAACACCT
This sequence comes from SAR324 cluster bacterium, assembly GCA_015232315.1. Taxonomy (NCBI): domain Bacteria; class Deltaproteobacteria; species SAR324 cluster bacterium. The sequence continues at coordinate 3,442 of JADFZZ010000052.1, forward strand.
GGAAACCTTGTGCAAAAATGCCCTGTCACGTTATGAACAGGTTGGGATCGATGGAGATCAACTGGAACAACAGGATCAGCAAACAGGTGCCGACCTGAAAGCAATTCAACAACAGAAAAAAGACCTGGCACTCCAGTGGTTGTATGTGTCTGTCAAGCAACTGTTTATCCGTGACCGGGATTTGTTCCTGCCTCCTACCCCCCCAAAAAAACGGCAATAATCCGCAAGGCACCTCGGTGCCCTTTCCCGGTATGTTCTTTTCTCCGGCTTTCGCCTAACCCCTCAGCCCAAACCCCATTTTTGCCTGTGAAAATCAAAGTGTGCTGAGTTCCAGTTGTCCGGATTGGATCGCGGAGGGCACTTTGCGCCACCAGAAGCTGTTTTCCGGTGGTTTTTCCGCATCCACGACCTGTCCCATCAAAGGAATCAACACATGGACGTTTTCCTTGTGTGCCAGTTCGGTGATCCGTTCCATGGGTTCATACCAGCTATGCAGGGATAAATCGAACGTGCCATTGTGAATCGGAACCAGCAATTTTCCTTTCAGATCCTTGAAGGCCTGAAGGGTTTGTTCAGGAAACATATGGACCTCCGGCCAATTCAGGTTATAGGCCCCGTTTTCCATGAAGGCGATGTCAAACGGACCATATTTTTCACCAATTTCCCGGAAACTTTTAAAATATCCGGAATCCCCACTGAAATAAATCGAATGCTGTTTCGACCGCATCACCCAGGAAGTCCATAAGGTCTGGTTCCTGTTGAATATTCCTCTGCCTGAAAAATGACGAGCCGGTGTTGAGATGAATTCCACCTCACCCACCACCGCGTTTTCCCACCAGTCCAGCTCGATGATTTTTTCCACAGACACGCCCCATGATTCGAGAATCTGACCAACGCCCAGAGGCACAATAAAATGGTTTGTCCGCTCCTTCAATTGCTGAATCAAGGCCTGATCCAGATGGTCATAATGATCATGAGACAGGATAACACCTTCCAGGGGCGGCAGATCTTCCAGCGCAATTGGCACAGGATGAAACCGTTTGGGTCCAGCCCACTGAACAGGTGAGGCCCGTTCGCTGAAAACAGGATCTGTCAGCCATATTTTCCCGCCCAGTTGAAGCAATAAGGTAGAATGTCCCAACCTGGCAAATTTGAGTTCATCCGCAGAATGAACCTGAAACTGGGAAGCCTTGATTTTCTGAATGGGTAAGGGTTCTAAAGGAACCGGATCAATTCGCTGACCAAAGGCATATTCTTTAAGGGTTCCCCATAACTTTCCGGGATCCATCAAGTTCATCGGTTCAGAGTTATGAAATGTTCCCTCATGATATTGTCGGGATTGCTTGATTCTGTCTTGTGAAGACGATGCAGAATATTCTGCGTGTGTGGTTTGGCTCAGCATCAGAGTTCCTATTAAAAAGTATGTGAATTTCTGAACAAAAAAATAAAATCCTGGCACTCGCACCATATTAAATCGCAAAAGTCACTCCTGTTAGTTTTTCGGAAACGTTGCATTTGCTGCTCAAAATCCGTGCTGTTTCGAGACCAGGCCCATCGACATGACACGCTTTGAAATTTGATCTCATGGCACCAATTTGAATCGACCCTATGTAACGCTCAAATTTTATGGAAAACTTTCTGGTTACGAACGCCCCGTTCATAACCGGTCCATCTTTTACAACTTAATCTTTTGTCGATGGTTAGATTGACAGTTAATCATCTTTCAATCGGACGGGCAACCACCAAATTTTATTAAAGAAATAAATGTCCGGCCTCTTGACAATCAAATTTCCAATTAATAAGGGAATCCTTAGTTGAAGTTTGACAGCATTCAAATTAATCGAGGTTTAACGAGAGAGGATTTCAATGGAAATAGAATTAAGCGCTTTCGTTCAGAATGTGTGTAAAAAATATGGAAACGATAAAAGTCGTTTGATCGACATCTTATGGGAATTCCAGGACAGATTCGGCTGTATTAACGGAGAAATGATGGATCTCATCGCAAAAGAAATTTCTTCGTATCGTATCGACGTTGAGGGAGTGGTTTCTTTTTATTCATTCTTTTCAAAAGAACAAAAAGGAAAGATCATCATTCGTTTATGCAACGATATTGTCGATGAACATGCCGGAATGAAAAAAATTGCGGAAACCTTCTCCAAAGAACTGGGCATCGGCATCGGCAAAACGTCCGCGGACGGAAAATTTTCACTGGAATACACTTCGTGCATTGGCATGAGCGATCAGGCCCCCGCGGCACTGGTGAACGATGTGGTCGTGACCAACCTGACTGCCGAAAAAGTCAGAGAGATTGTCAGTTCCCTGAAAGAAAACATGGACCCCTCAAAGCTTGTTCAGCAAACGGGTGACGGAAATAACTTCCACCAACTGATCCATGCGATGGTGAACAATAACATCCGCAAACGGGGCGAGGTGCTGTTGGCGGAAAACATTACACCGAATGCTGGATTGACCAAAGCACTTGAGAAGACCCCTGCGGAAGTCCTTCAGGAAATCACGGATTCCAAATTGAGAGGTTGCGGCGGTGCCGGTTTTTCCACCGGGATGAAATGGAAAATGGCCAGTGGTTTTGAGGCAGAGCGGCGTTATGTAATCTGCAATGCCGATGAGGGCGAACCGGGTACGTTCAAAGACCGTGTCCTCCTGACAGAAAGAGCCAATCTGGTCATTGAAGGGATGACCATTGCCGGGTACGCCATCCAGAGCCAATTCGGGATTTTATATTTGAGAGCGGAATACCGGTACCTGCGCCCCTATCTGGAAGATGTGCTGGAAACAAGAAGAAAAGCCGGACTGTTAGGTAAAAACATCAACGGCAAGACTGGATTTGATTTCGATATCCGGATCCAACTGGGAGCCGGAGCTTACATTTGCGGAGAAGAAAGCGCGCTGATCAGTTCCTGTGAAGGACTGCGCGGCGAACCTAAAAATCGACCGCCATTTCCAGTGGAGAAGGGTTATCTCAATTTTCCAACCGTCGTGAACAATGTGGAAACCTTTGCTCACGCGGCTCGAATTCTTGACAGGGGAGCCATATGGTTTGCGGGTTTTGGCACAGAGAAAAGCGCAGGCACAAAATTAATCAGTGTGAGCGGCGATTGTGAACGACCCGGCATCTACGAAGTTCCGTTTGGCATTGAAGTCGCTGAATTACTCAAACTGGCTGGTGCGGATCGACCCGCGATCATTCAGGTCAGTGGTCCAAGCGGCAAGATGATTGGAAGAACACAATTGAACCGGAAAATATGCTTTGAGGATCTCCCCTGTGGTGGTTCCTTCATGACATTCAGCACAGACCGGAATGTGCTGAGGATTGTGGAAAATTTTCTGGAATTTTTTATTGAGGAAAGTTGTGGTTACTGTACGCCTTGCCGGGTTGGCAACACCTTTCTGAAACAGCAAATTGAAAAAGTGATGAAGGGGTTTGCCAGCAAAGATGATTTGCAATATTTGAAGGATTTGGGCCAAACCATGAAAATGACCAGTCGCTGTGGTTTGGGAACCACGTCCCCCAATCCTGTGCTGTCCTCGCTGGAACATTTCCCGATCGTGTATTCAACTCTTGTGAAACAGGAAAACGACGGCCTGGAAGCCGGCTTTAACATTCAGGTTGCTCTCGAAGAATCACGGAGAATCGCTAAACGAAGTTCCATGATTTACGATCCGGTCTATGCACACAATGAGAATGAGTGACCGGAATCTTGATTCAATAATAGAATTTAACGTTAACAGGGAGACTGCATCATGAATAAATCTGTTGTATTTAAAATTGACGGTGTGGAAGTGACCGCAACCCCCGGTCAAACCATCATGGAAGCGGCGGATGAAGCCGGTATCTATATTCCCCGTCTGTGCGATGTGGAAGGTCTGGATCCGCAGGGGAGTTGCCGGTTATGTACCGTGAAAGTCAACGGAAGATCGGTTTCATCATGCACGCAACCTGTCGTGGATGGTTCCGAAGTCGAAAACAATACCCTGGAAATACAGTGCTACCGCCGTGATCTGGTTCGCATGCTGTTTCATGAGGGCAATCATTTGTGCCCCATTTGTGAAGCCAGTGGAAATTGTGAATTACAGGCCATGGGCTATCGCCTGGGGATTTCCAAAGCAACCAAATTTCCTTATTTGCAACCCGTTCGTCCGGTGGATGCCTCCCATCCGGACATCTTGCTGGATACCAACCGCTGTATTCATTGTGGACGTTGTATTCGTGCTTCCGCCAGCGTGGATGGTAAACATGTTTTTGGATACATTGGACGGGGAATCCATCGACGCGTGGGCGTCAACGCGGAGAATCTTGCGAAAACAGATGCCCTCCTGGAGGATAAGGCCATTGCAAGTGAAACCTGTCCTGTCGGTTGTATTATTCAAAAAAGAAATGGCTTCTGCACTCCGGTCGGAAAACGCGAATTTGATCATGAGCCTATTGGGTCATCCATCGAGAACTCTTAAAATGGGGAATACTATGAAAAAAAAGAAACTAGCCACAGTTTCCTTGGCCGGGTGTTTTGGTTGCCACATGTCATTGCTGGATATTGATGAACGCATTCTGGATTTAGTGGAACTGGTTGAATTTGACAGAAGTCCCATCAACGATATCAAAAAATTTACAACCCGTTGTGATATCGGCCTGATTGAAGGCGCCTGCTGTAATGAGGCCAATGTCCATACCCTCATCGATTTCAGGAAAAATTGTGACATTCTGGTGGGCGTGGGCCAGTGCGCCATCATGGGAGGCTTGCCTGTCATGCGAAATGCCATCATGCATTCCGATGATCCCCTGCGTGAATGCCTGGATGAAGCTTATTTGAACAGCAAATATGTCTACAATCCATCCAATGAAATACCGAATGATCCGGCACTTCCATTGCTTCTGGATAAAGTATACACCTGCCCTCAAGTTGTAAAAATTGACTATCAGATTCCAGGATGTCCACCATCTGGAGACATGTTATGGCGTGCACTCACCGCACTGATCACCGGAACACATTTCCAAACCAGTTATGAATATGAACTTATCAAGTATGATTGAGGGAACCCTGTCAGGAGAAACCAATGCCGAAAACTAAAGTTATTGAAATTGAACCACTCACCCGGGTAGAAGGTCACGGAAAAGTCACGATCCATCTGGATGAGCATAACAACGTGGATGACGCACGACTTCATATTGTGGAATTTCGTGGTTTTGAGCGCTTCATCAAGGGACGCCCCTATTGGGAAGTTCCAGTGATTGTCCAAAGGCTTTGTGGAATCTGCCCTGTCAGTCATCATCTGGCCGCGTCCAAAGCGATGGATGTGATTGTGGGCGCGAAAAAAATAACGGATACCGCAGAAAAAATGCGCAGACTCATGCATTATGGACAAATGTTCCAAAGCCATGTTTTGCACTTTTTTCACCTGTGTTCTCCGGATCTGCTCTTTGGTTTTGGTTCTGATCTCAAAGATCGAAATGTCATCGGAGTCATTGCCAAACACCCCGAATTGGCGACACAAGCCGTAATGATGCGTAAATTCGGTCAAGAAATCATCAAAGTGACCGCAGGCAAAAAAATCCATGGAACCAGTTCTGTTCCAGGCGGAATCAACAAGAATCTTTCCATTGAGGAACGCGATCCATTGCTTAAACAAATTGATCAAATGAAGGAATGGACACGCGGCGCATTAAAAATCGCCAAAGACTACACGGTCGAACATCTTCAACTCGCAAAAGAATTTGGCACCTTCAATTCCAGCCACCTGTCGTTAGTCCGTGAAGATGGCGCACTCGATTTATATCATGGAAATTTACGTGCGATTGATGCCAACGGTAATATCATTTTTGATCAGGTCGATTATCAGAAATACTATAACTTTATCATGGAAGAGGTGCGAACCTGGTCCTACATGAAGTTTCCGTTCATTAAAACCAGAGGCCATGTGGATGGATGGTACCGGGTGGGTCCGCTTTCGAGGATGAATACCTGTGGATTCATTGACACACCTGAGGCCGATAAAGCGTTGCAGGAATTCAAATCGGTAACCAATGGAAAACCAAATCACATGTCGTTGGCCTATCATTGGGCACGTATGATTGAAATCACCCATTGCGTGGAAAAAATGGAAGAATTGCTCAATGATCCTGACTTGCAGGGAACAGATCTGCTGGTCAAAGGAGAGCGACAGGCAGAAGGTGTGGGATTGATTGAAGCTCCCCGTGGAACCCTGTTTCATCATTACAAAGTGGATGAAAATGATCTGGTGACTTTCTGTAATCTGATTGTTTCTACTACCAACAACAATGAAGCCATGAATCGGGCTGTCAAGAATGTGGCGACGCGCTATCTTTCCGGTCAACAAAAAATAACCGAAGGAATGCTGAACCATGTGGAAGTGGCCGTCCGGGCGTATGACCCCTGTCTGTCCTGTGCAACACACGCTATTGGTCAGATGCCGCTCAAGGTTGAACTCTACGATGTGAACAACAATCTGATTGATGAAAAAAGCAAAGGCCTATAATGCTTGCCGACACGAACAAAGTATTGCTCATCGGTTATGGAAATCCGGGCCGTCTTGATGATGGCCTGGGTCCCGCGCTTGTCGCAAAACTGGAATCCAACCCTGTCGCGGGTCTTGATGTTGATTCTGATTATCAGCTCACCGTTGAAACCGCGTATGATGTGGCACAATATGACACGGTTATTTTCGCGGATGCCTCGATTAACGGAAGAGAGCCTTTCTTTCTCAAGAAAATTTACCCCCAGGAGCCCATGAGTTTCAGCACTCACAGTGTGGCTCCTGAGGCGGTTCTGCATTTAGCTCAATCTCTGTTTCAGGCGAAAACCGAAGCCTATCTACTGGGGATTCGAGGATATCACTTCAATGAATTTCAGGAAGAATTGTCTGAACAGGCAGAAAACAACCTGAAAGCCGCTTTTGAGTATGTCGTTGAAGCTCTCCGGACACAACGGTTCAACGTCACATCCTGAAATTTCCACCCCAGCCAACAACGCAAGCATCCCAGTGAATATCATTGTGTGATGTTGGTCACATTTTCGGCCACAATTGTAGGGGCGAACCTGTGTGTTCGCCGTGGATCCGGGGCAGACAGACAGGTCTGCCCCTACGGAACAAAATCCAAACCAGATGGTAATTCAAAAACCGTTTTTTGACACATGGCCGAAACTGTGATCAACCCCCTACAAAAACAGTTAAGACATTATTTTTGTTTCAAAATGGTGTTCACATCTGTCTGTTTTTTCGTTTCATACTTTCATAATCAGAAGAAGAGCCTGTTCCACCAAGGTATCCAGATCCATTTTGCCTCCTGGTTCATACCAGAAAATGGTCCAACTCATCGCCCCCGTTAGAAAACGCCGTAAGACAAAGGTATCATGCTGAATCAATCCAGCATCTTTCCCTGCATTCAATGCATCTCGCCAAATAGATTCATACACATTCCTTAATTTCAGAATTTCTTTGGATTTTTGTGGAGACAAACTGCCCCATTCATAGACCATCACATACATTGCGTCATGAGCATCGCCAAGAATGGCTTGCAGTTCGGTTTTGATCAATAACCGGATTTTTTCTTTGGGATCTTCCGGTTTTTGGGAGGCCATCCATAATCTCCCCGTGATACGAAGAATTACTTCTTCCATGACTGCAAACAAAATGTCTTCTTTGGTCTCAAAATGATGGAATAAACTACCGGACTGAATGCCTACATCCTGTGCCAATTCCCTGACTGTCGACCGTTCATAACCATTCTTGTAAAACAGCTTTGCCGCGGCCTGAACCAAAGCATGGCGACGATTCGTTTGTTTTTTCATAGGAACACCATTATTTTTAAAATTATACCATTGATGTCTATCAAGTGCTTGGTTGATAAAGAATGGTTTTTTAGGCATATATCAAGTAAAATATAGTCACCTTGAATAAATTCTTCAAATTTATGTAAAACTTTTCTTGCATATCAATCAAGTGTTTGCTAGAGTCTGCGCAAACCTAGCAAGTGCTTGGTTGTTATTTAAAATTGATTAGCCAGGATAATGAGATAAGAGGAGATCCTATGCCGGTGATCCAGACTCGGATTGATAAAGCTTCTGAAGATTTTCAAAAAAATAGAAATGAAATGCTGGCCATCATTGCTGAATTTCGCTCTGCTGAAAAGAAAGTGGTGGATAAAGAAGAGGCCGCTCGTGAAAAATTCAACAAACGAGGCCAGTTGCTTCCAAGAGAACGGTTGTCCATGCTATTGGATCCCGGTTCTCCTTTTTTAGAACTATCGTCTTTAGCCGGACACAGAATGTATGATGATGAAGACGGCACAGGCGCTGGCGGTGGAATTATCAGTGGAATTGGTTTCGTCGCGGGAGTCCGTTGTGTTGTTTCCTGCAGTAACAGCGCCATCAAGGGGGGAACCATCTCTCCTGCCGGATTGAAAAAGTCGCTCCGGACACAGCAGGTCATCATGGAAAACAATCTTCCTGCAATCACACTTGCGGAAAGTGGTGGTGCCAACCTCATGTATCAATCGGAAATCTTCATCGAAGGCGGACAAACCTTTGCCAATCAAGCCAGAATTTCAGCCGCGGGTATTCCGCAAATCACCGTCGTGCATGGCAGTTCAACCGCTGGTGGCGCCTATCTTCCGGGGCTGTCTGATTATGTGGTGATGATCCGGAAAAAAGCCAAAGTTTTTCTTGCGGGACCACCATTGCTGAAAGCCGCGACAGGTGAGATTGCCACGGATGAAGATCTGGGCGGGGCCGAAATGCATGGAACCATTGCTGGAACCGCGGAATATCTTGCGGAAGATGATCGGGATGGAATCCGCATTGCTCGCGAAATCGTTTCTTCACTGGGATGGAATAACAACTGCTCATTTCAGAACCCCACCCGATTCAAACCACCTCAGTATGATGCGGAAGAACTCATTGGCATTGTTCCTCCCGATTTCAAAAAGAATTATGATGTTCGAGAAGTGATTGCCAGAATTACAGATGATTCCGCATTTCTGGAATTCAAGGAAGAGTATGATCCCTACACCATCTGTGGTCATGCTTCTTTAGAAGGATTACCCTGTGGAATCATCGGAAACAATGGCCCCATCACGCCCAAAGGTGCTGTCAAAGCCGCGCAATTCATCCAGTTGTGCTGTCAAAGCAATATTCCCATCATCTATTTGCAGAATACCACAGGGTATATGGTTGGAACTGACGCGGAACAGAATGGCATTGTCAAACATGGTTCCAAAATGCTCCAGGCGGTTGCCAACGCGACAGTTCCTCAGATCACCATAGTCCTCGGAGGTTCTTTCGGCGCGGGTAATTATGGCATGTGCGGAAGAGGCTTGAGTCCCCGGTTTATTCTTTCATGGCCCAATGCCCGGATTGGTGTCATGGGCGGAGAACAGGCGGCAAAGGTGATGTCTATTGTGACTGAAGAAAAAAACAAAAAACGCGGACAAACCACATCTCCGGATATGCTCAAAATGATGGAACAACAAATCATTGAACGCATGGACAAGGAATCCACCGCGATTTTTGGTTCTGCCCGGTTATGGGATGATGGCATCATTGATCCACGAGATACCCGGAAAGTGCTTTCATTTCTGTTACGCACCTGTCTGGAAGGAGATTCCAGGCGACTTTATCCTGTCACATTTGGTGTGGCCCGGATGTAGAGATCCCATTTCATCGTCATTCATACTCAATCACAACCATTCAGGAGAATGTCATGCAATTCACACAAGATCACAAAATGCTTCGTCAAACGGTCAGCGATTTCATTGCCAAAGAAATCAATCCCTATGTGGATGAATGGGAAAAAGCAGGAATTTTTCCTGCTCATGAATTGTTCAAAAAAATGGGAGGACTCGGCCTTTTAGGAATCAACAAACCCCAGGAATATGGCGGAATGGGCCTGGATTACAGTTATGAACTCGTATTCGCCGAGGAACTGGGAAAGATCAAATGCGGTGGTGTGCCGATGGCCATTGGTGTGCAGACAGACATGGCAACCCCAGCCCTCACCCGTTTTGGCAGTGATGAACTCAAAAAAGAATTTCTCGCGCCTGCCATTGCCGGTGATTATGTGGCTTGTATTGGTGTGAGTGAACCTCATGCCGGATCGGATGTGGCCAATATCAAAACCACCGCGGTCAAGCAAGGCGATGACTATGTGATCAATGGATCAAAAATGTGGATCACCAATTCCACACAGGGTGATTTTGTATGTTTGCTGGCGAATACCAGCGATCAGGGCGCACCATACATGAACAAATCATTGATTGTTGTTCCGTTGAAAACCAGGGGCGTTGAAGTCTCACCCAAACTGGACAAACTGGGAATGCGTTCATCCGACACCGCACAAATTTTTCTGGACGATGTACGAGTTCCGACCCGTTTCCTGATTGGGCAGGAAGGACAGGGATTCATGTATCAAATGATGCAGTTTCAGGAAGAACGGATGTTTGGCGCGGTTTGTATCATCAAAGGTCTGGAAGATATCATTCAGGAAACCATCAAATATACCCGTGAACGAAAAGCGTTTGGACGTCCCTTGCTGGATAAACAGGTGATTCACTTCCGTCTGGCAGAACTTCAATCAGAAATTGAGGCCCTGCGTTCGCTGATTTATCGGGCTTGTGAAGGCTATATCAATGGCAAAGATGTGACAAAACTTGCCTCCATGGCAAAACTCAAAGCCGGACGACTCGGACGCGAAGTGACAGACAGTTGTCTTCAGTTCTGGGGCGGCATGGGATTCATGTGGGAAAACCCTGTAGCCCGGGCTTATCGTGATACACGACTGGTCTCCATTGGCGGTGGCGCGGATGAAATCATGTTGCTGATCATCAGCAAGATGATGGATATTTTACCCAATGATTCATTGTAAAATATATTACTAAACCTTCCATTTGGATCAGAGGAGAAGCTATGACATTGCCACAATGTGAAACTTTAATGCTGTATGAAGAAAAAGGCGTTGTTTATATCACACTCAACCGGCCTCAAGTACGAAACGCCATGAGTTTGACCATGGTGGAAGAACTGATGAATGTATTTTCCTCTGTGCGTGATAATCGCGATGTGCGGATCATGGTGCTACGAGGAGCCGGAGGACATTTCTGCGCTGGCGGTGACATTCAGGACATGGCGATGGCTCGTCAGCGTGCCTTTCAGGGCGAAGCAAACGCTTTTATGGAAATCAACCGGAAATTTGGACGTTTGATCACACTGGTCAATTCTGCGCCTCAAGCGGTTGTCGCAGTGCTGGAGGGCGCTGTGATGGGCGGTGGTTTCGGCTTGGCGTGTGTGTCGGATATCGCCATTGCCAAAAAAGACGCGGTGTTCAAACTGCCTGAAACCAGTCTGGGGCTTCCACCAGCTCAAATCGCTCCGTTTGTGGTTCAGCGTGTTGGCTTGACACAGGCACGCCGCATGGCAGTGATGGGCGCCAAATTCAATGGCGAGGAAGCCAAACAACTGGGTGTGGTTCACACTGTTTGTGAAACAGAAGAAGAACTGGCTCAGGAATTTCAAGCGGTCATTAAACAGATCCGTCGATGCGCTCCCAACGCCAATGCCATCACCAAAAAACTCATGATGGCCGTGGGACAAACAGAACTGGAACAATTGCTGGATGAAGCGGCACAGGATTTTTCCGATTGTGTTCAGGGACCTGAAGGCGCTGAAGGAACTCAGGCATTTATTTCTAAACGGTTACCATCCTGGGCGGAGGAATAATGGCTCATTTTTCTAAAATACTAATTGCCAATCGCGGAGAAATTGCTGTTCGAGTATGCCGAACTGCCAAAGCTCTGGGATATCGCACCGTTGCGGTCTTCAGTGAAGCCGATGCCAACGCGCTCCATGTTCAGGTAGCGGATGAAGCTGTCTGTATTGGTCCTCCGGCAGTCAGAAGCTCCTATCTGAATATTGAAAACATTCTGGCGGCCGCTGAAAAAACCGGGGCCGATGCCATTCATCCCGGCTATGGATTTCTTTCGGAAAACGCCTATTTTTCCAAGGCCTGCGCTGACAGTGGCCTCACCTTTATCGGCCCGGACTACCAATCCATTCTGATGATGGGCAACAAACGCGCCGCCAAGGAACGGATGATTGCCGCGGGTGTTCCCTGCGTTCCCGGCTATCAGGAAAAAGATCAACGGCATGAACGACTGCTCAAAGAAGCGATCAAAACAGGATTTCCACTCATGATCAAAGCGGCGGCCGGCGGCGGTGGACGTGGAATGCGGCTGGTTTTTGACGAGAAGGATCTCAATGACGCCTTGCTTTCAGCCAAGTCCGAAGCCTTGAGCGCTTTTGGCAGTGATGAAATCATTCTGGAAAAAGCGATCATGCGTCCAAGGCACATTGAGATTCAGGTGTTTGGTGACCGGCATGGCAATGTTGTCTATCTCGGCGAACGGGATTGCTCCATTCAACGCCGACATCAGAAAGTGGTGGAAGAGGCGCCATCGCCTTTCGTTGATCCTGAATTACGACGCAAGATGGGCGAAGCTGGAGTTGCGGCGGCCAAAGAAGTGAATTATGTGGGCGCTGGAACCGTAGAGTTTCTGGTCGATGAAGACAAATCTTTCTATTTTCTGGAAATGAACACCCGCCTGCAAGTGGAACATCCTGTGACTGAAATGATCACCGGCATGGACCTGGTGGCACTTCAAATCAAGGTGGCCGAAGGGAAACCCCTGGGCTTCACCCAGGAACAGGTCACTCTGACCGGACATGCCATTGAAGTGCGCTTGTATGCGGAAGATCCCGCAACAGGTTTTCTGCCTCAGACAGGAAAAGTCCTGGCATGGCATCCCACCTCAAATCCGGGGATCCGTGTAGACAACGGGTTGGCACAGGATCAGGAGATTTCCTCACATTATGATCCGATGGTTTCAAAAATTATTTCCTATGGATCAGACCGTCTGGAAGCCATCCGAAAGCTGATAAAAGGCCTGGATGATTGTGTGTTTCTGGGATTAAAACACAATAAAGGCTTTCTCATGGAGCTTCTGGGACATGAAGAATTTGTGCAGGGAAAAGCGACCACCGCGTTGATTGGCACCCATTTCCCCAATGAAGTACTATCAAAATCCAGATTGACGGATCAGGGCTTTGCGATCGCCTCAGCATTGTTTTATCAACAAAGCGCTGAAGCCTCCCAACCCATGAACAGCCTGCAATACTGGAAAAATTCCAATGCCGGTACTCAGGTTTATAAAATCCGAGCGGATGACACCAAAGAACAGCAGACTTCACTGAAAGTGACGGAACCTGGATTGTTCGATGTCATGGTGAACAGGAAATCCTTTGAACTCAGAATCATTTCAATCAAGGACGCAAAGCTCCGGGTAATGTGCAATAGCATCATTCGCAGTTATTCCTGTGTGGTGAACGATGACGGTGTCTGGATGGAAATGGAAGGAATCATGGTTCATTTCGAGAATCTGACCCATGCCCCTCCTCAATCTTCCTCAGCGGCTGGAGAGGGAAAAATGCTGTCTGTCATGAATGGCCGCATTGTTGCCATTCGTGTCAAAGAAGGGCAATCTGTCACAGTTGGACAAACACTGGTGGTGCTGGAAGCCATGAAAATGGAACATCAGGTCAAATCCGATGTGGCTGGAACCGTCAAAACGATTCTGGTTCATCAGGATCAGCAAGTGAAAGCACGGCAATTGCTGGTGGAAGTCGAACCGTCAAACCCTGAAACAAAATCCTGACAAAAGGTTGGTATGGAAGAAAATTTTACGGAAAGTCATCGTTTGCTCAGGCAAATGCTTCGCAATTTTGTTCAGCGTGAGATCATGCCCCACATCAACGAATGGGAAGAAGCCGAACTTTTTCCCCGAGAGCTTTATAAAAAAGCCGCAGAATGTGGGCTTTTGAGCATTGGGTTTGAAGAAAAATATGGAGGGGTGGAATCAGACATTTTCCATACCATTGTGGTCGGTGAAGAATTGAGTCGCAGTGGCTCAGGCGGCATCGTCGCAGGACTGGGGTCCTTAGGAATTGGGCTTCCCCCCATTCAGCATCTGGGCACACATGAGCAGAAACAACGATTCATTTCACCTGTATTGGCAGGTGATAAAATCGCGGCTTTGGCTATCACCGAACCCAACACAGGTTCCGATGTTGCCAGCATTGAAACCCGGGCTGTGCGAGATGGTGATTATTACATCGTCAATGGTTCAAAAATGTTCATTACCAGCGGCACCCGGGCCGATATCATCACAACCGCTGTACGCACCGGCGGTCCCGGTCATGCCGGTGTTTCCATGCTGGTGATTGAATCCGATTCGCCCGGATTTCATGTTTCCAAAAAACTTAAAAAAATGGGCTGGCGTTGTTCTGATACCGCTGAACTTTCTTTTCAGGATTGCCGTGTTCCTGTGGCCAATCTGCTGGGCAACGAAGGCGATGGATTTCTGGCCATCATGCAGAATTTTGAGCAGGAACGTCTGTCACTGGCCGTGATGGCATATTCTTCCGCCTTGCTGGCATGGGAGGAATCTCTCAATTATGCCAAACAGCGTGTTGTTTTTGGCAAACCTCTGATCACCAAACAGGTGATACGTCATAAACTGGCACAAATGCTGACCAAAGTTGAAATTGCCCGGGATTATGTCTATTCTGTCGCGGCCAGAATGAAGGCCGGACAAAAATGTATCCGTGAAATCTCGATGGCCAAAAACTTCGCGGTTGAAGTCTGCGATTATGTGGCCAATGAAGCGGTACAGATTCACGGCGGCATGGGATATATGCGTGAATGTGTGGTGGAACGTATCTACCGGGACAGCCGAATTCTGGGTATTGGTGGTGGAACCAATGAAATCATGAATGAAATTATCTGTAAAACATCCGGTATTGGTTAATCTTCACTGAAAGGAAACACATGATCAACACAGTCTATAAGCAGGATCTGTTCAAGGGAAAAGTCGCTCTGGTCACTGGTGGCGGAACCGGCATTGGCCTCAGAACAGCACGTGAATTGGCACAACTGGGCGCGACGGTCATGCTTGCCAGCCGGAAACAGGAAAAGCTGGAAACAGCGGTGGAATTGATCAGGAACGAAGGTGGAACCGCTTACTCCGTTGCCTGCAATGTCCGGGACGAAGAAAGTGTCAAAAACTGTATCCGGGAAACGATCAAACAGGCAGGAACCATTGATTTTCTGATCAATAATGCTGGCGGACAATTTCCCTCTCCGGCGGAAATGATCAACCGCAAAGGCTGGAATGCCGTCATTGAAACCAATCTGACCGGCCCGTTTTTCATGTCACAGGAAGTTTTCAATCAGGTGTTTCGAGAGAAAGGCGGAGCGATAGTCAATGTGATTGCCAACATGTGGAATGGTTTTCCGGTGATGTCCCATACCGGTGCCGCACGTGCCGGTGTGGATAATCTCACCAAAAGTCTGGCTATCGAATGGGGAAGGTACGGAGTGAGAGTCAATGCGGTCGCGCCGGGAGTGATTCACACCAGCGGTCTGGATAATTATGGCACGTTCAAATCGTTTGTGCTGGAAACAGGAAAAAACAATCAGACCAATCGCTTAGGGTCTGAAGAAGAAGTCGCCTCTGCCATTTTGTTTCTGCTGTCACCGGGAGCCTCGTTCATCACTGGTGAAACCCTCAAGGTAGATGGCGCGGAGTCCATCTATTCCTCTTTTTATCCGCCTGTGGAACATCAGAAATTGCCGCCGTTCAAGGATGAATGATCCTCTCTCTGTTCCATGAACTCATGGATTTACTTTTCCTGTCGCGAAAAGGCCCCTGAGAGTAGCCTTTGGAAAGAGCGAGTTCCATGTTCCATGCGATATAAGGGGTCCCTTTGGCGGTTTTTGGAAACGCGGACAGAAATTGGGGTGATACGTCGTAATAGGTTTTATGGGTTCTGAGAGGGGGAAGAACCTCATCGCAGGAAGTATCCCACATCGCCAAAGCGCACTTTCGTTGATTTCCCTGAGAGTCGTGGACGTAGGTCCACCAGACATTGAGCCTTCCGAGCGGGGTGTGCTGGATGTGGGGGGAAATGGGGAATTCCGCCATATTCCGGTAGATGAAATCGATGAGGTCTTTCTGTTCCGGTTCGCCCCAGAAAAAATCATGAATCAGCCATTCGTAGGGATAAATTCCCTTGTCCGTGTCGCTCTCGACTTCCCGGCAGAGGAAGTGATTGAGG
>JADFZZ010000053.1 GCA_015232315.1 SAR324 cluster bacterium
GCTGGAACATCTCACCATGCCGGACAATTTCATTTCTCTGCTGTATTTTTTCGGACTGCTGACCATTGACGATTATGAAATGGGGGAATTCCGTCTCAGCATTCCCAACCGGACAATCGGTCAGATGATGTATGGCTATCTGCGGGAAGCCTGGCGGGATGTCGGCACCTTTCGGGTGGATCTCTGGAAACTCGGCAGAATGGTGCAGGCAATGGCCTGGAAAGGCGAATGGGAACCGTTCTTTGATTTTCTGGCGCAGGCGGTTGAAACGCAAACCAGCATCCGGGATTACATGAAAGGGGAGAAGGTGATTCAGGGATTTCTGCTGGCCTATCTCCATCTGAACGATTTTCTGCTCAGTTTCAGCGAACGTGAATTGGGCAAAGGCTATGTGGATCTGTTGCTGGAACCCTTCCTGATCAAATATCCCGAGATGTCCTTCGGGTATCTCATTGAACTCAAATACATCAAACGTGACGAACTCTCTGACACCAGACTCCGGAATGAAATTGAACAGGCCGAACAGCAGTTACGGCAATATCTGGCGGAGGATCGCCTGAAACAGTATCCACCCCATGTGAACTTCACCGGCATCATCCTGATCTATCACGGTTGGGAACTGGTTTATCGGGGGGCGGTTACGAGCAGTCAATAGCACTTGCCGTTTAGATCTCAGTAAAAAGGTTTTTATATAAATGAAGTCCTCCGTGAAACCCTGATTTTCAAATTTTCTGGTGCCTATTCCCTTTTTTACTTTGTGTTCTTCGTGGCTAAAAAAGTATCCGCACAGCTCGATTATTTTAATTTACTTGTGGGAATATCCCACGTTGGGGACATCAGCGATATGAATATGATAATGAGGAGCCAATGAATCAATGCAAATGGATAACATTCCTGGTTTTAATGGCAGGCGGACTGATCGGAAATGTTGCCTGCTCAAGTCCACCAGTGACGTCACCCAAAACAGTAACACAGGTTGATCTTCAGCGGTATATCGGCTTGTGGTATGAAATCGCGAAAATTCCGAATCGCTTTCAGAAACAGTGTGTCCGCAATGTGACTGCGTCCTATTCGTTCAGTGAGGATGGCAACATCAAGGTGATCAATCGCTGTCTGCAAGAGCGTGGGGATTATGAGGACGCACAAGGTGTGGCTCGTATTGTTGATTCTCAAACCAACGCAAAACTGGAGGTCAGTTTTGTGAGTGTGTTTGGAAAACAACTTTTTTGGGGGGCCTATTGGATTATTGGTCTGGGAGACAGTTATGACTATGCAATCATCGGGCATCCGCAACGTAAATATGGCTGGATACTCAGCAGATCCCCTCAGATGGAAACAGAGCAATTGAACAAACTATTCCAGATTCTTGCCACTCAGGGCTATGACCCCACTCAATTTGTCATTACGGAGCAGACAACAGATTTGTGAGGTCAGACGAATCACTTCCCGTAAAGTTCTTTCATCACCAGTGGGTGTTCCTTGTCAGGTTGACTTTCCACAAACCGGCGCAAATCTTTCAGTGTTTTATAGGGCCAGTCCCGTTGAATAAGATTGACAATCGGGGTGGGGATCACGCCTTTCGGGTCAGTGTGAATTTCCACAGTAATATCCGTGCTTCCGTTCCCCAGATCCCTGAGTTGGTAACTGCTGTGGTGCAAATGAGCACGTACTCCAACTGTTGGTGGCGCATTACGGTGATCGACGGATTCCATTTCCAGCAACACTGTTTTTTCTTTCGGATCGCATACCAACTCCCCACGAATCACATAATCCCGTTTCACCACCGGAAATGGCGGCTTGAACGCCTGGTAAAAAACAGAGATGTGGTCTGATTCCCGTTCCAGTTCAATGGCATCAATGATCATATCCAGCCAATCCATTCGGCCATCGTTATCATCCAGAACCTGGCATATTTTCCCGATAGAAGCCTGAATCACGGTTTGTCCCTTGAAGGCGAAAATATTGCTGCCTTCTATAGGTTTGAAATGTACAAGAATCCCATCCCGGTTATTGACTTCTTTCCATTCGTCTTTAGCGGTTAACGCATTGCGAACCATTCTTCCGAGCATTTTTTTCATAATTCCTTTCGATATGACATTTAGTGCAGAGCTTCTTCCATTTCACCCAGGGCGCTCAACAGATTACGATCAGTAACAATTCCCACCAGCTTTTTATTATCTACCACCGGCAAACTGTGAATGTTATGCCACAACATCAGTTTGGCCGCGTCCGTCAAGGGAGCTTCCGGTGATATTCCCACAGGATTGGGTGTCATCAGATCTTTCACCAGAAATTGTTCGGATTTGATTTTGTTGAGAAACTCATCCATGGCCGTGGAACCTTCTTCCAGCAAATCCAGTGCATTGGGAAAATCACGGGTGGACAATACACCAGTGACTTCATTATCCTGATTGGTTACGAGCAAGTGGTGGATGGTGTTGTCATTCATTTTACGCAGAGCATCCAGAGCTGTCATATCCTGAGTGATGGTGATGACATTATGTGTCATGATGTTTTTTACTTTCATAGTTTTCCCTGTAATGGAGGTGAGAAAAAGGGCGGTTAATCCGTGGGTTTGGCAATCAGATCTCTCAAATTCAGATTATCAAAAAAACGCAGAATCACGTGGAGGCATCGTTGATGGAACCAGTTTTAAGCCAACGATCGAGATTCTCAAGGGCATTCTGAACTCTGGCATCTGGAATGCCAAACGCTTGCAGGTTCCAGTTCACCAGAAATCGTTCCACGGCGCCCTTTTCATAAGTGATGTGTCCTTCCAGGATTCGCTCCAGCACAGAAACGGTGGCCCCACTCCAGGCGGTGATTGCCAAATCAACGTCTTCATAGGCCAACAGGTCCGGATGTTTTTCCAGATATTTTTTCAATGCACCTGAAAAATATTCCAGAAACGAAAGTCTCAGCCGGATGTGGGCGTTGCCCATGAATACCAGTTGGAACACTTCCGCCTGCTCCAGCAATACCTGAATGAACACATAAAAAGACACGGCAAGCTGTGTAGCACCAGCCGGCAGATGTCCTGATGCTTCATCCACCTTGTTCCAGATTTCCTGACTGATATCCTCGACAATGGCATGCAACAGGGCTTCCTTGTTGGGAAAATAAAAATAACAATTCCCGATGGATGTTCCTGCGTCCTGCACCACCTGCTGCATCGTGGTGGCGTCATACCCCTGAGTGACAAATAGTTTTCTGGCGGAATCAAGAATCTGTTTCTTGCGTTCCGTTCTTAATTCTTCACTACGCTTTCTGCCAGTATTACCCAAAATCACCTCCGCTTAAAAAATTCTTGACAAATTCATAGAATCGAATTCTATTTGCCGCGCCTAGTTTTTAGAACAATATTCTATTAACTGCAAACTATTTATAAACACCCCTTCAGGAACTTATGGAATGCTTGACTGACAAGGACATGGAACTGATCCGCAAGGTAACAGAAGATTATATTCCATTCAATACGGTTCTTGGATTGAAAGTGCATGCGATTGAATCAGGAAAAGTGTCCTTGCGGTTTGACATGAAAAACGAACTGGTGGGAAATTTCAATGCTGGAATGTTGCATGGCGGAGTGATTTCCGCGGTGCTGGATGTGGCTGGCGGGATGTCCGCCTTTGCGGGGGTACTGGAAAAACACGCGGCGGATTCGCTGGAGGAAAAGCAAAAGCGGTTTGCCAAACTGGGAACGATTGATATCCGGATTGACTATCTCAGGCCGGGTAAGGGGACATCGTTTCTGGCTTCAGGTGTTATTTTGAGAACAGGCAACAAGGTGGCCGTCACCCGGATGGAATTACACAATCAGGAAAATCTTCTGATTGCGGTAGGAACCGGAACGTATCTGGTGGGGTAGGGGAGAAAATTGTGTTTGTCAGGACGTCATCAGGCGTCAATCTACAACTTTGTAAAGGAGGATCATGAGCAGTACAGAATTGACGATTGATATGAAAGACATTCAGTTCACTCTCAAAGAATGGCTGAAAATAGGAGAATTGAGTCAGTTTCCACAGTATCAGGATTTTGATGAACAAACCGTGGATCTCCTGGTGCGGGAAGGGTTTGATTTCGCGGTGAATGTTCTTGCTCCGACACGAGCCCCATCTGACAAGGATGGATGCAGGGTCATTGATAACAGAGTGCAGGTTCCCGAATATTTTCATGAACCCTACAAAAAAGCCTATGAACTGGGTTGGGCTAGTCTTGCGGATAAACCCGAAAACGGTGGACAGGGTGCCCCCTTTGTGTTGGGAACCACCATCAACGAAGGCATCGCCGGAGCAAATGTGAGTTTGTGCGCGGTGTTTTTTCTCAATGGCGGCGCAATGCGTCTGATTGATTCCTTTGGCAGTGACGCGCTCAAGAAAAAATGGATACCTCGTATGGCCAGCGGTGAATTCACCGGAACCATGTGTTTGAGCGAACCACAGGCCGGCTCTGATCTGGGACTGGATACCACAACCGCAGAACCCATGGGCGATGGCCGTTTCAAAATAAAGGGAACCAAATGCTGGATCACCAATGGCGACACGAATCTTGGAAAAAATGTAGTGCATACCGTTCTGGCCCGGATCAAAGGTGCCCCGGCTGGTTCCGCGGGTCTCAGTCTGTTTCTGGTTCCCTATTACAATCTGAAGGACGATGGCAGTATCGGCCCCGGTAATGACGTGGCTCTGGCTTCGATTGAACACAAAATGGGCATGAACGCCAGCCCGACCTGTGTGTTGAATTTTGGTGAGAACAATAATTGTTTTGGTTACCTGCTTGGTGACGAAAACAAGGGGCTTTCCTGCATGTTCCAGTTGATGAACGAAGCCCGCATGGGAACCGCTGTGCTGGGTGTCGGCATTGCCAGCGCCGCCTATCAGAACGCCCTGAGCTATGCCAAAGAACGGGTGCAGGGCGTGCATATTTCCCGCATGAAAGAATCCGATGCGCCTCGTGTCCAGATCATTGAACATCCGGATGTCAAACTCAGTCTGATGACCATGAAATCCAAAGTGGAAGCCATGCGCGCGCTCAACTATGGAACGGCCAAACTCATTGATATTTCCTTTGTGGGAGAAACCCCCGAAACCCGTGCCGAAGCACACAATCTGGTCGAAATCCTGACGCCGATGTGTAAAGGCTGGTCCACCGAAGTTGGACTGGATGTGGTCCGGATGGGCATTCAGTTGATGGGTGGCGTCGGATACACCAAGGATTTTCCCATGGAACAACTTTACCGGGATCTAAGGGTTTCCACCATTTATGAAGGAACCACCGGCATTCAGGCACTGGATCTGGTTGGACGCAAAATGACCATGCGCAATGGCGCGCTGTTCATGGGGCTGATGCAAAAATTTCAGGGCATGGTGGAGCAGAATTCACAGATCAAAGGTCTGGAATCTTCTGTCACCAAGTGGTCCCAGTATTGTGAAAGTCTGGCAGATGCCGCAATGACCATGCAATCCATGCACGGTGAACGTGGCTTGGAAGGTGCCGTGTTATATGCGACTCCCTTTTTGATGTATTGCGCGGCTGTGACCGCAGGCTATTTCTTTCTGGATCAGGGAATCACAGCCGCCAAAAATCTGGAGGCGCTGGCGGACAAGAATCCCGAAAACAGTCAGGTTCAGTTTTATCAGAACAAACTGAAAACCATTCATTTTTACATGCATGTGGTGATGCCGACCTTTGAAGGCTACGCCAAAGCGATCAGTAATAAAACCTATGACGCATTGGATGTGGCGTTATAATTCAACCGTCACTATTCAGAAATTGCCGCAGAGACTAAGGAACATTCGAAAAATAAAATAGATAATTTCCCCGAAATACATTTCCTGCCGGGCACACGTAGAGACGCGCTATAGCACGTCTCTACAGACCAGAGCAGGAGAGACTGGATGGGAAAATGTTTACAACTTATTTTTTGCCGTTCTTCAGTATCTTTCCGGCAATGCGACTGAATAGTTCATTCAACATAAAATTTAAGGAGAATTATGCGAGATGCCTATATTTTTGACGCGGTTCGAACTCCTCGGGGACGAGGCAAGAAAACTGGAAGTCTGCACGAAGTTCCAGCGGTAGATCTGCTCGTGACCTTGTTTCAGGCAATGCAACAACGCAACAAACTCGACACTGAACAGGTGGATGATGTGGTGCTGGGATGTGTCACCCCGGTTGGAGAACAAGGCGCGGATATCGCCAAAACGGCCACGCTGTATGCCGGTTGGAGCAACAAAGTAGCCGGTGCTACCTTGAGCCGCTTTTGTGGATCAGGACTGGAAGCCTGCAACCTGGCCGCCATGAAAGTCATGTCCGGTATGGAAGATCTAACCATTGGCGGCGGTGTGGAATCCATGTCGCGGGTCCCGATGGGAACAGATGGCGGCGCATTGTTTATGGATGTGCGGGTGAGTACTTATCTGCCCACCATTCCCCAAGGCGTTTCCGCAGACCTGATCGCGACGCTGGAAGGTTTCAACCGCAAGGATGTGGATACCTTCGCGGCGGCATCTCACAAAAAAGCCGCCCATGCGGTTAAAAACGGATATTTCCAAAAATCCATCATCCCTGTCCGGGATGTGAACGGACAAATCATTCTGGCGCATGATGAACTCATCCGTGAAGCCACCACCGTTGACAGTCTGGGCGAACTCAAACCATCGTTCACAGCAATGGGCGCCATGGGATTTGACGCAGTCGCAATGCAGAAATACCCCAAAGTCGAAGAAGTGCAGCATGTGCATCATGCAGGAAATTCTTCAGGAATCGTGGATGGTGCCGCACTGGTATTGATCGGCAGTAAGGAAAAAGGCGCTGAACTCGGACTCAAACCCAGAGCAAAATTCCGCTCCATGGCCGTGATTGGCGATGAACCAACCATCATGCTGACCGCACCCGCTCCATCCAGTATCAAAGCTCTGAAAAAAGCCGGTCTTTCCGTACAGGACATTGATCTGTTTGAAATCAACGAGGCGTTTGCGGCGGTGGTGATGAAAGCCCAGAAAGAACTCAAAATTGACTCTGAAAAAATCAATGTCAATGGCGGCTCGATCGCCATGGGACATCCACTGGGAGCGACAGGCGCCATCATTTTGAATACGGTGCTGGACGAACTGGAACGAAGAGACAAGCAATTCGGCTTGTGTACCCTGTGTATTGGCGGCGGCATGGGAATCGCCACGATCATCGAACGTGTTTAAAACATGCTGAATTAAAAACTTTTGTTTGAATGAGGATTTTATGGCGATTCATTTTGAAAAAGACGCTCAGAACATTGTAACACTCACCATTGATATGGAAAACCGTTCCCAGAACGTGTTGAATGATGTTTTTGAAAAAGAATTGGCAACCGCGGTGGACAAGGTTGCTGAAGACAACACCATTGCCGGTGTGATCCTGACTTCCGGTAAAAAAGATTTCATGGCCGGAGGCGACCTGGACGCGCTTTATGCTCTGACCGATGCGAAAACAGTGTTTGACTGGGGAATGAGTTTCAAAACGATTCTGCGGAAACTGGAAACTTGCGGAAAATCCGTGGTCGCGGCTCTGAGCGGAAACACACTGGGCGGTGGACTGGAAGTGGCACTGGCCTGCCATCGGCGGATTGCGATCAACAATCCCAAAGCGAAACTCGGTTTGCCTGAAGTGACTCTCGGACTGCTTCCGGGCGGTGGTGGAACCCAGCGATTGCCACGACTGATCGGTATCCAGAATTCATTGCAGTACCTGCTGGAAGGAACCCAGTTGAATCCGGAAGCGGCATTGCAGGCTGGATTCATTCACGAATTGGCCACAGACAAAGACGACATGATGAACAAGGCTAAACAATGGCTATTGGCAAATCCCGGCGCAAAGCAACCCTGGGATGAAAAAAAATTCAAATGGCCCGGTGGCGACAACAATCATCCGGCTGTGGCCCAAATGTGGATGGTCGCTCCTGCCATGCTGAACAAAAAAACCTTCGGCAACTATCCCGCCGCACAAAACATCCTGAATTGTGTGCAGGGTGGCGGATCAGTGGATTTTGATACAGGCTGTCGTCTGGAAGCCCGATATTTCGCCAACACGGTGGTCAGCAAGGAAGCCAAAAACATCATCAACAGTCTTTGGTATCAGCTCAATAAAATCAAAAAGGGCGAAAGTCGTCCTCAAGGATTTGCACCTTCCCGTGTGACCAAAGTCGGCATTCTGGGTGCGGGCATGATGGGTGCCGGTATTGCCTATGTCAGCGCCTACGCCGGGATTGAGGTAGTGCTGAAAGATGTGTCTAAAGAGGCCTCGGAAAAAGGAAAATCATATTCTGCCGGCTTGCTGGAAAAACGTGTCGCCAAAGGCAAAATGAGTGCGGAACAGAAAGACGCCATTCTCGGCAGAATTCTTGCCACCGATCAAGCTTCGGACCTCAAGGGCTGTGACCTGATCATTGAAGCGGTGTTTGAAAACCGGGAACTGAAAGCCAAAGTCACTCAGGAAGCCGAAGCGCAAATCGCTGAAACAGCGGTGTTCGCCTCCAACACATCAACCTTGCCCATCACTGGTCTGGCAGAACGTTCCAGTCGTCCACAGAATTTCATCGGACTCCATTTCTTTTCGCCTGTGGACAAAATGGCGCTGGTGGAAATCATTGTCGGCAAACAGACCAGCCCTGAAACATTGGCTCGGGCTTTCGATTATGTTCTGCAAATCAACAAAACTCCGATTGTGGTCAATGACAGCCGTGGTTTTTACACCTCCCGTGTGTTTGCGACCTATCCCATGGAAGGCATTGCGCTTCTGCTGGAAGGACAACATCCCCGCGCGATTGAATCCGCAGGACTCAAGGCTGGAATGCCGGTTGGTCCACTGGCATTGATGGATGAAGTCAGTCTGTCACTGGTGCTTCACATTGAAGGCCAGACCCGCAAGGATATGGAAGCCTCCGGCAAATCCTATCAGGCGCATCCTGGAATGGCCGTGGTGGAACGCATGGTCAAAGAATTTGGACGTGAGGGCAAAAAAGCGTCCAAAGGATTTTATGACTATCCGGCCGATGGCAAAAAGCATTTGTGGCCTGAACTCCAACAGCATTTCAAACCTGCTGAAACTGAGTTGTCCCAGGAGGAAATGATCACTCGCATGATGTTTGTGCAGGCGTTGGAAACAGTACGTTGTTATGAGGAAAAAGTTCTCACAACCGCGGCTGATGCCAATATCGGCAGTATCTTTGGCTGGGGATTTGCGCCGTTCAAGGGTGGAACCCTGCAATACATCAATGATTTCGGTGTGAAAGAGTTTGTAGGAAAATGTGAAGAGTTGACCGCCAAATATGGTCCTCGCTTCACACCTCCAGCATTGCTGAAAAAAATGGCGGCAAACGGCGAGACCTTCCAATAAACCCATATTTTAACGTTCGGGCGATTCGCGAATCGCCCTTACAATAGGTGTGACCATGTTCGAATTCATCATCAAACCCCGGTTCAGTGAAACCGATGCGTTGGGGCATATCAACAATACGGTGGTTCCTGTCTGGTTTGAAGAGGCCCGAATTGGAGTTTTTGAAATTTTCAATCCAGGCCTGTCCATCAGCACATGGAACCTGATTCTCAAAAAATTTGAAATCGAGTTTTTTCATCAGATCATGCCCTATCAGGACATTCTGATCACCACAACGATCTCAAAGCTGGGCAATACGTCACTCACCGTTCATCAAACCGCGACACAGTCGGGAAAGGTGGTAGTTTCCGGCAATACGGTTCTTGTGCATTTTGATTATAAAACCCAGAAATCTGCGGCTATTCCTTCGGACATTCGTGAAAAACTGACACAGCATGTGGTGGATGTAAGTCAATAATTCCAAAGTATACAATCCTTGAGGTTGCCTGTATTTTGACACATGATAATCTGATATAATCTTGGGGAACTGCTAATGTTTGAATGGGATGAGACTAAAAATGATCTGAATCAGCAAAAGCATGGGGTTTCATTCCACCAAGCTAAAAAGGCGTTTTTAGATCCACATAGAATCATTGTGGAAGACCTGGAACACAGCATGGATGAAAAACGGTATTTTTGTCTGGGTGCTGTTGATGATGGAATCATGACCGTTCGATTACCTATCGAGGGGAAATCATTCGAATTATTGGCGCAGGATATTGGCCAAAGGGAAAAACACGATATGAAACAGAAAATCAAATACACGGATGAACCAATTCAACTGGGAAATACTGTCAACGATTTTTTACCTCTGCCTGAAGAATTGGACGCTAAAGACAGAACAGTGAGAGTGACCATCAATCTGAATGAGGATATCATTAATTTTTTCAAGGAAGAAGCCCACAAATCGGGGATTCCCTATCAACGACTCATCAGAAACGTGGTTGATTTGTATGTTCAGGATCACACTCAATAGCGAATACGAACTTTTTTCTGTGCTATTTTATTCGGCACTCCAGATCTCGAAACGAGTAAACTATCATTTTGTTCTGTTTTCAGGAACCTTGATTTTCCAGAGGAATTATGGATCGAAAAATTTTTAATGAAGAGCATCAATTATTCCGTAAAACATTCCGGCAGTACCTTGAAAAAAAAATTATACCCCATCTGGAAACCTGGGATGAAGCCCACATGGTGCCCCGTGAAGTCTGGCTGGACGCCGGTGAACAGGGATGGCTCTGTCCAACGGCGTCCAAACAATATGGCGGACTGGAATGCGATTTTCTGTATTCCGTGATCATTCAGGAAGAACTGGCCTATGCCGGTGCCTCCAGTGTGTCCTGGGGACTGCACAGCGACATTGTGCTGCCATATATTGAGAATTTTGGTTCAGAAGCACAAAAACAGAAATGGATTCCCAAATGTATTTCCGGAGAATGCGTGTTGGCGATTGCCATGACAGAGCCTGCTGTCGGTTCTGATCTGGCCAACCTGAAAACACGGGCTGTCCGGCAGGGCGATCATTATATCGTGAATGGAGCGAAAGTCTTTATCAGCAATGGACAATGCGCGGATCTGTATATTGTGGCTGTGCGTACTGAAGACACGAATCCTCCTCATCGGGGTGTGAGTCTGCTACTCATTGAAGGAAATACGCCGGGATTTCAGCGGGGTCGAAATTTGAAAAAAATCGGAATGCAGGGCCAGGATACGTCTGAACTGTTTTTTGAGGATTGCAAAGTTCCAGTGGAAAATCTGCTGGGCAAGGAAGGGATGGGCTTCAAATATCTCATGAACAACCTGCAACAGGAACGACTGGTCATCGCGATTGGCGCGGTCGGTGCGGCCAAAGGCGCATTGAAACACACGATTGATTATGTCAAAACCCGGGAAATTTTCGGAAAACCACTGAGCAAATTCCAGAATACCCAGTTTGAACTGGCAGACATGAGTACGAAAGTACAAATCGGGCAATCCTTTATTGATGATTTGTTACCGCGCCACATGGCCGGTGAAAATGTGGTTACTGAGGTGAGCATGGCCAAATACTGGACGACCGACATGCAGTTTGAAGTGAGCGACCGTTGTCTGCAACTTTTCGGTGGTTATGGCTACATGCAGGAATACCCGATCTCACGTTTTTTTGTGGATGCCCGGGTGCAACGCATTTATGGCGGGGCCAACGAAGTGATGAAAGATCTGGTCGCCAGAGGGTTGGGGCTTTAGAAATCTGTCCAGCATTAATCCTCTTCGTGTACCTGAAAAATCATCAGTGTGACATCATCATGAAAGCGGGCGTTGTGTGAAAATGCTTTCGTATATTTCAGCAACGCCTGCGTCAGTTCTTCTACACTTTTTAAAGCACAGGTATCCAGAAACTCCATCAGCCGTTTCATTCCCAGGACCTCACCTTCCTTGTCCATGACTTCAAACAACGCGTCCGTGAAAAACAGCAGTATGTCGTTGTTTTGCGCCTGAAATTCTTTCTGGTGAAAACCCTCCACCGTTTCATTTTCAAACACACCTACCAAAATATCCATGGTTGAGGACAGCAGAGAGCATTTGCCATCCCGGATCAGCACGATTTCGTGAAACCCGGCATTGGTATAAACCAGTTTTTTTTCTTCACAATCATAAATGGCATAACACAGACTGGCGAAGTGATCATCCGGTACATGAGGCTGAGAGATGGCATTGATATAATTCAGCACCATCTCGGGATCAAACATGCCTTTGGTGAAGTTGGAAAAATAACTTTGAAACATGATGGAAAGCATGGCTGAAGAAATTCCATGACCTGAAATATCTCCAATCAGAATGCCATAAGACTGGTCACCCACATGAAACAGGTTGAAGAAATCGCCACCCAACTGCTCAAAGGGTTGAAAATGAATGGAGTGCACCATGCCGGGGATCCCGGGAATCTGCGGTTCAAAGACTTCCAGCAGCATGTGATGGGCCAGGCTCAGTTCCCGTTGAGTGATTTCATGTTGCCGTTGAAGTTCAATATCTTTGTTTTTCATGGCAAAAATCGGTTCCATCAATTGGACACACAACATCAGTCCCGCAATCACATCATGCGACTCAACATGTTGAAAAACCTCCAGAATCAGTTGATTTCGTTTGACCAGCAACAGGTTGGGTTGCTGACTGAATTCATTGGGATCCTCCAGAAATTTCTGGATCCGTTGCTGGCGTTCGATAAAACCGGCTTGATTCGGTTCCAACATTGATCCGGGCATTAACCGCGGATAGCCATCATACAAATGCCAAAGATGCCCCCTGAACTTGAATTGTTCCATTATCCACTTCTGAAAAGCCCCCACATTATCCTCAATACGGGAGTGCTGAATCAATTTTTCCTGGAAGGCGATCAATTCCAGAAACAGATCTGACTGATCCATGACCCGGTCCATAATTCCCAGAACAAATTCTGTATCGTTGGACTGAGAGGTCGCTAATTCAGGTGTCCGCTCCACAGGTTGGTCCATGCGTGACTTGATCTGTGTAAGTTTTCCAGAATGCAGAATGAAATAAAAGCATTTGAGGAGCATTTCGCCAATGTCCATAGGTCGACAGGCGATGTCAAAAAACTCATGCTTATCCTGAAGTTGACTGAGCGTTGCCGATATTTCATCGGTCAGCATCATGGTGGGAATGTGCCTGAAATATTTGAGACGCAGGCGCGACCATTCTTCAAGATCATTGATACTGCGGTCATCAATCAGGATGAACCCTGTGTTGATGTGTTCCAGTTGTTCCAGCATGGATTCAGTGCAGCCAAAGGTTTGGCAGTCACAATTAATTTTAGTGGCCAGATTCAACATCATTTCCTGAACCCACCGTTGAGGGTGGATGTAAATGAAATCAAACCGATTGTTGGCGGTGTGAGGAAGTGACAGTTGCTGTCTGGATAAATTTTTGAAAATGGACTGGGTAGCACCGCTCAATTCAATGCCGAGAACCAGTTCATTGCCAAGCTGTGAACACCATCTGATTTGTCCCGAACAACGAATAAATTTGTCCAGCAATGTCAATTGAATGAATTCGTATTGCTTCAGATGAATTTTCTGCAAGGACTGTGACAGTGTGGTTTTAAGTTTAAACCCGCCAGCGGACGCGTCCAATACAGAAAATACCTGATTCAACGGAACAATTTTTGAGGAATGAACAGACTTCACTGAAGAACCCACGTCCAATGAAAAGGGTATCCTTTTGTGGTGCCGTTTGGCAGAGGGGTGAGACACATGAGAGAATGATTTTTCTGACATTACCAGCTCAAGACATGGAGATGAATTGTGATTGTTTTACATCGCATGAGAAAAAACACTTCAATTTGGCTATTAGCGTATATGAGGTCTGATTACCAGCGGAATTATCTCAACACATGGTTTGAAACATTTACTCACGAATGAGTTGAAAAATTGCCCATTGAGCATATACACACAGGATTCATAACAGACAATGATTTTTACAAATCTCCGGGACACCTTTTACCTCAACTACTTCCGGTCGATTCCAGCAATTGTGGAAGGAGCACCGGAGGCGCTTTAAGGAAGGTTCTCACTGAAAGTAGGGAACCAGTGTGTTATCTTGTGTTGCCTTTTTTATGGGGCCTTTCACTTAGCATTCCAAAGGAAACTATATGCCTGAACCAGAAGAATTACCACAAATTGATGTAAAGGAATTTCGTAAAACCGTGATGACCCGTCGTTCTGTCAGAAAATTTGATGGCACGCCCATCCCGGAAGAAGTGCTTCAGGATTGTCTGGATATGGCCCTCCTGGCGCCAAACTCCAGCAATTTGCAACCCTGGGAATTTTACATTGTACGTTCCCCTGATAAACGTGAGAAAATCATCGAAGCCTGTTTCAATCAGAACGCCGCTAAAACCGCTGACAAGCTGGTGGCCTTTGTGGCACGAACCGACACATGGGGCGAACATGGTCGTGGCATTCTGGAACAATGGCCCGATGCAACGATTCCCAAGATTGTGCAGGATTATTACGGAAAAAAAATATATATCCAATACCGTTCGGGACCATTGAATCTGTTTGGACTGGGGAAATGGGTTGTTTCTTCCATCATGGGGTTACGCCGTCCCATGGCGCGCTGGCCGTTGACCCATGCGGATATGAAACTCTGGGCGGCTAAAACCTGTGCGCTGGCCGCTGAAAATTACATGCTGGCATTGCGAGCCTATGGTTTCGATTCATGCCCCATGGAAGGTTTTGACAGCAAACGACTGCATCAGATTCTGGAGCTACCGAAGGAGGGGTTTGTAGTCATGCTGGTTGCCGCGGGAAAGCGTAGCCCCAAGGGCGTTTATCAGAAACGATTCCGTTTTCCCCGGGAGCAATTTATCAAAGAAATCTAAAATATTCATGGATTTGTGAATTATTTTAAATTTATAGTTGTGTCTGTAAATTTCATTTGCTATCGACCTGTCTAGAAGTATTCCATAAGTTTTAAGGAGGTATCATGGGAAAACCAGTCATTAAAGCCGCTCATTTGAAAATCACCGATCATTTGATCCTGGGTGTTACAAAAGCTCATGCGGACACAGGCATAGTGCCATTCAAAACTTTTGATCTGGAAACCCGGCCGATGGTCGGTTGGAATCAGGTCGGAGATGCCATGAAAGACGGTAGTGTAGATGTCGCTTTCATGCTTGCACCGATGGCCATTGACCTGTTTCATGCAGGCGTTGGGATCAAGTTATCCATGTTCGCGCACAAGACAGGCAGTATTTTCGTCAAGAATAAAAAGGCAAACATTCAGAAACTTGAAGATTTCAAGGGAAAGATGATTGCGATTCCTTATCAACTGTCCGTACACAACATGCTGTTGCACCAGTTATTCACCAGGCACGGAATGAGTGTTGGTGCGGGAAAAGATGTCGCACTGGAGGTCATGGCACCATCCCAGATGCCGGAAGCAATCCAGTATGATGAAGATGGAGAAATCGGTGGCTTCATCGTGGCAGAGCCATTTGGCTCTCAAGCCATCAAGGAAGGTTATGCTGAAGAAATGTATCTTTCCAGGGATCTATGGCCTAAACATCCCTGTTGTGTGGTAGTGATCAAAGAAAAATTGATTGACAGTCACCCTGAAGCAGTGCAGGAATTGACACAAAGTCTGGTCAATTCCGGAAAATTTGTTAAGGACAATCCTCAGGGAGCCATCAAAATCGGCGCGCAATTCCTTTCACAGAAAGAGGAGGTTGTCATGCATGTATTGACAGACACACCGGATCGTGTTTTGATCAGCAGCGAACTTTTTCCGGTTTTGTCCGAATTGGAAAAAATCCAGGAATATATGTGCAACACCATGGGGGTCATGCACAGCAAAATTAATCTGGAAAAATTTGTGGAATCTTCTTTTGCAAAAAATGCGGGAGCCACCTGATTTCCTGATAATGCCATCGATTTTTATTAACATCCTCATAACTTAAAGGGAACATGCCAGCAGATAAAGAAATGAATATCCTTGTGGTTGATGATTTCTCCACCATGAGACGGATTGTAAAAAATATTTTACGCCAGTTAGGGTTTAACAATATTGTGGAAGCCGATGATGGCACGACCGCCATGGCCAAGCTCAAATCAGAAAAAATTGATTTCGTCATCACAGACTGGAATATGCCGAAAATGACAGGAATGGAACTTCTCAAGGAAATCCGGGGAGATGCCAACCTGAAAAACATCCCCGTGCTGATGGTGACCGCAGAAGCGCTCCAGGAAAACATCATTGCCGCGGTGAAGGCCGGTGTCAGCAATTATATTGTGAAGCCGTTTGACGCCAAAACCCTCAGCGATAAAATCGCCAAAATCTTTCCATAAATTCCTCATTTTGCGGTCATGTTCGCACAGCATGGCCGTGCAACTTCATGATTTCCCTGAGAGTCCTGGACATAGGTCTACCAGACATTGAGTCTTCCGAGCGGGGTGTGCTGGATGTGGGGGGATATGGGGAATTCCTCCATATTCCGGTAGATGAAATCGATGAGGTTTTTTTGTTCCGGTTCTCCCCAGAAAAAATCATGAATCAGCCATTCGTAGGGATAAATGCCCTTGTCCGTGTCGCTCTCGACTTCCCGGCAGAGGAAGTGATTGAGGATATCCGTGGCTTCCAGCAGGACCTGGAACCACGCAACCTTCCACGAAATCATATCTCACCCTTGACATATTTATGCCAATACTCGATTTCCGGATTCAAGCGTAAGGCGATTTCTCCATACCTGTCATAATCGGCGCTAAGACTTCCATCTTTCACAAAAAAAGCGCCTTCCCTATAACAGGAAACAAGTGTTTCCATCATTTGTGTCAGACTTCCGAAAAGGACATTAGGGCCATAACCATCATCATCTATTTTTATGATTGGAGAAGCATGAGTTCTTTCATGGTTCCCTTTGATTCCAAAAGAATCCCCAAAAGAATCCCCAAAAATAGGAAAAAAATAAAAATCATAAGAATTAAAAATAATTTCAATAACTTGATCCTCCATCAAATGATGAATCACATGTTCCAATGAAGAAAATATAAACATGGGGAATAGTTCAATATTTCCAAATGGATCTATTCTGGTTCCATTTCTCCATGAATAAATCTGAATGATTTCTTGAGATACTTTAAAAGGTAAGATGTTTAATTGAGACAACACTTGTTTTGGATGTATTCCGGGTTGTAGCCAGTCCCTCAAAAAATATCCATATTGTGATAGGTAATCCACAATTTCATCCAGGTATTGATGTAGTAAAGACATAAATGCTCCTGCAAGATAGATATATTGATCAACTTTGTAATTCAGTCTTCTTGCAGGTTGGTTATTTTTTGATTCCACAGACGTTAGCGGTGAACTCACCTTCTGGAGGAACAAAACTGGATAATGTACCCCCTTGAATTTTTTGTTCACTTAAAGGCACTCGCATTACATGTTGACCACCATTATTTTTATCCGAGACATTGTAATTTCCAAAAGGATCTACCAACTCCCTTAATTGATTATAAGTTCGTCTGGTACTGGCAAATGGATACTCTTCCCAAGATAACTCGGTTCCATCAGGAAGTTTCGCCACATCTGTTCCTATTTCTGATTTTATAGTGCTTTTCAACTGGTTTCTATTTTGAGTTCTTTCTTTCTCACCCACTTTTATAAAAGGCCCCTGAGAGTAGCCTTTGGAAAGAGCGAGTTCCATGTTCCAGGCGATATAAGGGGTCCCTTTGGCGGTTTTTGGAAACGCGGACAAAAATTGGGGTGATACGCCGTAATAGGTTTTATGGGTTCTGAGAGGGGGAAGAACCTCATCGCAGGAAGTATCCCACATCGCCAAAGCGCACTTTCGTTGATTTCCCTGAGAGTCCTGGACATAGGTCCACCAGACATTGAGCCTTCCGAGCGGGGTGTGCTGGATGTGGGGGGAAATGGGGAATTCCTCCATATTCCAGTAGATGAAATCGATGAGGTCTTTCTGTTCCGGTTCGCCCCAGAAAAAATCATGAATCAGCCATTCGTAGGGATAAATTCCCTTGTCCGTGTCGCTCTCGACTTCCCGGCAGAGGAAGTGATTGAGGATGTCGGTGGCTTCCAGCAGAAACTTGTGTTTCAAAGGAATCTTCCACGAAATCATATCTCCCCCTTGACACGCTTTTGCCAATATTCAATTTCTGGATTCAGCCGTAAAGCTATGTCTCCATATTTTTTTAAATCTGCGTCTAAATATCCATTCTGTCCAATCCAAAACACTCCGTTTTCATAGCAACTCGCAATAGTTTCCATCATTTTAGTTAGATTAGAATAAATGATATTTTTCCCTAGTTCAGTAATTTGAATCACAGGACTAACTAAAGAATCCTGATTAGGAATAACTCCACAACATCCACCAGCACCATCTTCAAATAATGAACAAAATTCCATTTTATAGAATTTTTGCCAAATTGAGTAACCTTCTTGAAAACTGAGTAAAGCTTCTTCCAAAGAACACAAATGGTATCCATAAAAAAATTGCATGTCCCCCAATGTTGATGATTCCGGGGCTAATGTGCCATTTCTCCACATATACAGGTTAATCATCTCTCGGGGGATCTGTATCGGAATTAAAGAGGTTTTTAATAAAATTTCTCGTTCACTCAATCCTGGTTGTAATAGACTGATTACGGGATGTTTAAGTTGTATTTGATAGGTTAATATTTTATTAAGATAATCGAGAATCGGCATATTACCTCCTAATACCACAGACAGTTGCAGCAAAAGGACTACTTGTTTGAATATTATTTTTGTCATAAAAGTCACCCAAACACCCACCTTGAGAACAATTTTCATTATAAAGAGGAACTCTCATAACATGTGCTCCAGGCGCACCTTGATCAGGTAGATTTTTTGTTCCAAAGGGATCAACAACTTCTCTTGGGCGGATACCTCCTGCGTCTGTTGATGCAAAAGGATATTCATCCCATGATAATTTTTCGCCTGTATCTGATTTACCTGCACTTCCCAAAGGAATTGTTACTGCATTTCGATTTTTAGTATAGGTGGCTTCATCAACTTTATTGAATTCTTTGGGATACCCTTTTTGTTGAGCCATCTCGATATTCCATGCGATATACGGAGTTGCTTTTGCTCCTCCCAGACCACTTCGTTTGGCATACCAGGTGAGATAAGTCGGCAAGGTCGGATGTTTTTCACAGGGCATATCCCACATTGCCAAAGCGCACTTTCGTTGATTTCCCTGAGAGTCCTGGACATAGGTCCACCAGACATTGAGCCTTCCGAGCGGGGTGTGCTGGATGTGGGGGGAAATGGGGAATTCCTCCATATTCCGGTAGATGA
>JADFZZ010000054.1 GCA_015232315.1 SAR324 cluster bacterium
ATGATGGGGGGATGACCGGCATTGGCCAGGGTGAGCAGGCCATCTTTACGTATTTTCAGGAGAACAGCCGTCATAAAACGATCACTCGGTAAATGCGCGTTCAGTTCATCGTTGATGTAGACCATCACTTCTTTGGGGGTGGCATTGGCTTTTTGAGTGAGAAGAACATCTGCCATGATCGTTGTCAAAGCCGCAGAAATGCCATGTCCTGTGCTGTCTCCCAGAAACATGCTGAACAAGCCGGAAGCATCAGTATAAATTTTGAACATATCACCTGACACGTAAGAATGCGGGAGATAGCACACCGCCACCTTCATAAACTCCGGGATGTGATAGCCGGTGAATAATTGGTACTGTAACACTGCGGCAGTTTTCCAATCCTGCGTCATTTCCTCATTTTTTCGCGCCAATTCATCGGTTTTTTCCCGCAATTGGTCGGACTGTCGTTTGAGTCTGACATGGTTGCGCACCCGGGTTCTGATGATGGGCAAACTGAAGGGTTTGGTGATATAATCCACGGCACCCAGATTCAACCCTTCCTCTTCATCGACAGGATTTGACTTTGCCGTGATAAAGATCACCTGAATATCCCGGCTCTCCGGCTGTTGTTTGATTCGGCGGCACACCTCGAAGCCGTCCAGTTCGGGCATCATGATGTCCAGTAGAACGAGCACAGGTTTATCCTTACGGATGATGTCCAGTGCGATCAGACCATTGGTCGCGACCTTGATGCGATATTCAGCTTTAAGCGCTTCGGACAGCACCGTCAGATTAGTGGGTGTATCATCCACTATCAGAATGACAGGGAGAGTTTCGTTTTGATGATTCATACAGGTTCATCCAGCAGGGGATGTCCTTTCGGGCACCGGATCGCTTTAATAAGGCTCAGCGCCTTGGGATAGTCAAAATTGGTCACATAATGGTTTAACACATCCAGATCATTGCGCACGTCCTGACATCGGATGCATTTTTTCAAAGTGGCGATTGTCGCATCAGGGATCAAATCATGATTTTCCAACAGCGAATACAATTGCCGCATCAGGCCCTTGAAGTCCTCCCATCGGCAAACGTCACACTCCAAAACCGATTCCAACTGAAAATCGTTGGCGGGAAGCATCGCAAGGGAAGACAGCACCTGTTCCAATTCATGCTCAAATAATTCAAGTCCGGTAATGGCAGCCTCTTTTTCGATCTCCTGTTCAAGTGCCGTGGCGGCCGCATGAAGTCCCACTGCTCCGATGCCTGCGGCCCCGCCCCTGATTTTGTGCGCCAAAGCTCTCGCCTTATCCCTCTGCCCGGCCTGAAGGAACTGGCGCAATTCATCATCCGCATCAGCAAATATTCCGGCAAATTGACGCATGACCCTGATAAGTAACGCGGGGTTCCCACCGACCAAAGCCAGAGACTCGCTGAGTACAAAACCGGGCAATTCGGCCGGAAGGGCAGTACCCTCTACCGCTGAGGAACTACGTTTCACTGTGTCATTTTGATCTGGATGCAGTCCGTTTTTGATCCACTTTGCCAGGATTGTCATCAGATCTGTAGGCATGATCGGTTTAGACACATGATCGTTCATTCCGGCAGTAAGGCAGGCTTCCCTGCCACGATCACTCGCCGCGGCCGTCATGGCGATAATGGGTAAATCAGCCAGTTCTGGGTTTTTCCGAATTTCACGGGTTGCCGTCAAACCATCCATCAACGGCATCTGCAAATCCATCATTACCGCATCGAAACGCTCCTGCGACAAGAGCGCCAGTCCCTGCTGTCCATTATAGGCAATCGCCACACAACATCCCGCACGCTCCAATATTTCCTGTGCAACCTGGATATTGACGGGATTGTCTTCAACCAGCAGGATTCGGGCACCACGGAGACTGGCCACGAGTTTGTCGGATTCGATAAACTCAGGAGACGCGGATTCCTGTGAATAGCGCTCACTCAAGCCGGTGTTGAGCTCAGGTAGGGCAAAACGTAACGTAAAGCTGAAGATGCTTCCTTTGCCGGGTTCGCTTTCCACAGAAATCGTACCGCCCATCATTTCAACCAGTCGTTGACTGATGGTCAATCCAAGTCCGGTACCGCCGAAGCGCCTGGTAATGGACCTGTCAGCCTGAGTGAATGGTTTGAACAAGAGAGTGAGTTGCTCGCTGGCTATGCCGATACCGGTATCTTGAACCGAGAAACGCAGTATCGTAAACCCCGCCCCTGACTCAAGCTGATCGACCTTGACATGAATTTCACCAGAGTCCGTGAATTTCACAGCGTTACCAACCAGGTTGTTCAGCACTTGTCCCAGGCGCAATCCATCTCCCACCAGCGTCACAGGGACATTGACCGGGACATTAAAAAACAGCTCAAGCCCTTTCTCTTCGTTATGGGCACTGAACAGATCCGACACATTTTTCAGCAGGTTTTGCAGATTAAACGTTTGGATATCCAGTTCCATAAGGCCCGATTCCACTTTGGAAAAATCAAGAATGTCGTTGATGATGGAGAGCAAGGCACTGGCTGACGTGTGTATCTTGGTCAAATAATCCTGCAATTTGGGAGATAGATTCTGGTTTAAAGCCAAATGGGACAGACCGATTATGGCATTCATCGGAGTGCGAATTTCGTGGCTCATGTTGGAAATAAATTCTGATTTGATCCGGTTGGCCTCTTCCGCTTCAAGGGTGCGCTGTTTGAGTTGTTCGTTCCCTTCACGCAAGGCCTGTTCTGCGAATTTTCGCTGTGAAATATCGTTGAAACTGCCAAAATAATTGACAATCCTGCCCTCTGCATCGCAAATCGCAGTGATCACCAGCCAAACCGGGAACACTTGCCCGTTCTTGTGCCTGTTCCAGACTTCGCCCTGCCAGATTCCTTTTCCAGCCAAAGCCTCCCACATTTGCTTGTAAACCTCCCGGGGCGTCGTTCCCGCATTAAGCAGTCGCGGATTGTGTCCGAGAACATCAGCCTCTTCATAGCCTGTCAGGGTGGTGAAGGACTGATTGATCGCGAGAATATTGTTGTCAGCATCCGTAATGCAGATGCCTTCAACGCTACGCTGGAACACACTGGACATCAGGCTCAGTGATTCAGTGCGTTCCCGGACACGCCGTTCAAGACTGGTGTTGCTCGCTATCAATTGATCGGTCATGGCATTGAATGCGGTGGCCAGTTCAACGACTTCGCTGTAGCCCGTCGGCACCGCTCGCACAGAATGATCGCCTGTAGCGATATCATGCGTCACCAGCGTGAGTTGTCTGATGGGGCGGGTCAGCCGTCTGGCTAAAAAGAGCGCGACCGTTACCGTCAGCGAAATAAAGAAGAGCAGGAAGGCATAAAAGCGATATCTCAGCATGGTCAGTGTGCCAAAAGCTTCGGCCTGGTCGATATGCGCCATGATACAGCCTCCGCCGATTTCCGGAACGAAACGAAAGCCATGGATGATAAGCACATTTCGGTAATCAAGATCGATCGTTTCAGCGTTCTCCGGCGTCAGACAACGGCGCATCGGCGTAGCGGTTATAGGCTGGCTGTGTCCTTGCGCGGAGGGGTAGCGGGAAGCCGTAATGAAGAAGCCTTGTTCATCGGCAAGAAAATTTTCGCCGGAATTTCCAAGATCAGGGTGCTCGATAAAAACGGATTGAATCACCTTGACAGAATAGGTGACAGCCAATCTCAGTTTTTCTGAGGATTCCTCAGTCTCGATGAAGTAGCGGCGTCCGAGTCCGGGTTCATATTTAGTGAATTGAGCCAACTGGCCTGCCCTGAACGTTGGAATTTTCCCAACAACGGCTGATTCTCCCACCGTCATGGGGGTACCTGAACCGTTTAAAGTGACACCTAGTGCGCCTTCACTCTGGATAAAAGAGGTCAGCTCATTGTGGACACAAACAGAATCATGAATCAAGGCTCCGCAAGTTCGTTGCAAATCATCCAGCATCCCCTCCGCGCGTTCTATGGCACGCTGGAAAACCATCGACATCTGTTCGTGTCGTGCATCCGCCACCCGTCCGACAGCTTTGATACGCTCCGATTTTATAACATCGATAGCAAAGCCGAAGGCCCCCCAGCCAATTAAGGACGCAGGCAAAAGCATGAGCAACAGGAACATCAGGCAAAGCTGTGATTGAAGGGATTTGAAGCTGATTTTCCGCATTAAAAAACCTATAGGACGTTAAACAAACAAGTACTTATGTAGTACTATATCCAAAGGATGAAAGTCAAAGACCTGATAATCAAGCCAATTTAGCTATAGTCATCGTTTCGTCAGTGAGTGGCGCAAGCCGGGCAGTACGACACCGGGAACGGTCGCTCCGGGTTACGTCCAGGGGAAGGTGGCAAACCGTGGAATTTCATCGGGACCTAACTCGATGCAAAGTACCCGATCATAAATCTTTAAACATTTTTCTGGTTCCCTACCTCTGGTGGGGAACCCTCCTTAGCCCACCTCCGGTGGCTTGCCAACGAACCGTGAAAGGGCACCGGATGTTAAAAAAACTTTTGATCGGGTACTTACCGTTTTCTAAACGGTATTTAACCTCGATGATTCCCGTTTTTTTATCGGCAAACCATCTGACACTGGCGAAACGATGACTATGACCTGTTTCTCAGGAAGGTTCGGCAGAAAGGGCTTCGGATAGCCGTTGTTCATAGGCTTGAATGAGGGTGTCACGGTATTTTTCAAGTTGTTGATTGATGTGTGCCATGTCGCCAGGTTCCAACACAGACAAACGGGACATCACATAGCGCAGTGTCGCCTGGGGTTGTTTGATGATGTACAGCAGAAATGTCATGGGTTCTTCATGTTCTTTTTTCCGGTAAATCAGCAGGAACAAATAAACCATGTAAAAGTGTTTAATCCCCTTTTGCATTTGCTGAAGCACATATTGTTCAATAGCGTTCAGATATTTTTCAGTATTGAATTTTTGCGGTTGGGGCGAGGTTTCATAGAGGTTTTGATAATAGAGATAGATCAGGATGGAGGACACAAAATATCCCCAGGATTTGTTGAAGAGTTCGAGAGGGAAGTCATTGGTTTTATTTTTCCTGAGGCGTGATTCCTGATGGTCGAACAGAATACCAAGTGTGCTCTGCCATTGCTTCAATTCTCTGGCCCGGTATTTCAGGTTCTGAAACAGCGGATTCAACCGTTGAAAGGAATCGCTTTGTTTAAAATCTTCCCCTTTGCGGATCATGGCAATGCCACGTTTGATATGAAACAGCGCTTCAAAAATTTTCTGATAAATCGATGATTCGTAGGACTGATGGTATTTTTTGACGGTTTTGCCCCAGTGTTCCACAGGGAGTGATTTGGGCAGCAATTTCATCAGGCGTAGCGGAAACTTCTGTTTCATGCGCCGGGCATCCTCCGTCAGAAACGCTTCGGGCAAGAGGAACGTTTTGCCTTTTCCTTCCTGTTTCATGCTGGTCAGCATGGTGATCAACTGCGTTTCCAGTTGTTCAAGATCATCTTTCCTTGCGGGATCATCCAGTGCCACAAAAACTTCTTCCAGAAATCCTGCCAGTGCCAGGAGCTGTTCCAGTTTGTTAAATACAGACTGCACAAACTGAAACGGTTCCTCATGTTTGAAAAAATCATAGGCTTTGATTTCATGCGGCAATATCAACTGAATCTGGGCATTCAACTTTTCAATTTCCTGAATCACCGGAGATAAAAACGAGGGATTCTCCCACTGAAACGCGGTCAGATGTTCACGATAAATGGTTTCAATGAGCGACATGGTTTCAGGCAACAGGGCATGGGTCTCCCATTGCTGTTTCCATTCTTCCAGCAACTGACGCCTGGCAATCGGATATTGCTTTGGCCAGGGCATCTGGTATTTGCGGGCGTAATCCTGACACTGAGCCTTGAAAATTTTAGAATCACAATCGATCGCTCTGATCAGATCCAGTTGCTCAGGAACACTGGCCAGTTGAGACTCTTCAGGGAGTGGGGTGCGGTAAAATTCATGAGACAGCACACTTTCCCAGAGATAGATATCTCCAATGAATTTGGAAAACAGGGTGCGGGTGATGTTGATGATCTGTTCCGTGCTCTGAATTTGAGGGGGTAAAATGACCATGACGGTATAAACACGGGACACCGCATTGAACTCCAGCAACGATGCCGGCAACGGCACTCTGGCAGGCAACGTCCGGCCTGTTTCCTCTTCATAAGCCCGGTTATCGAGAAAACGGATCTGGTGGTTCATGTCCTTCAAACCCAGTCCGTGCTGGTCACAAAATTCCAGAATGGAGGGGATCAATTGCTGAAGAATTGTTTGCACCCTGGGGGGTACGCCCTCCGCAAAATGGATGTGCTTCAGCGCAAACTTCCTGTCAAATGAAGAGGCCGGTTTGTGGAGATCATGCTGCCTGATCTGCTCTTCCAGAAGAATCCGGTTGAACTCTCCAAACCGTTCTTCCCAGAACTTCTCTTGATCCGTGATATTCTTCATAGGGCATACAGGCTAAGTCAGCATATTCAATATTTGAGAACCATGGCGATTTCACTGTCAATATTGCGTAAATTCCGGGGACCTTCAGTGGTGTTTTTAAGGTGGATCAGTTCAAAAAAATTGAGATTATCCAGGTTGATGTGCGGATGTCGACGTTTCATATACGACCAGAGCGTTAAATAGTTTTCTTCTTCGGCAAATTGATTTTCTTTACGTCTCAATGATGTCAGCGACTCATAATTATTTTCCATGGTGTGATCCTTTAAAACGATAATCCAGCGGTGTGAGTGCAAGGGGTTGGAGGAACTCTAGCAAAAAATCTGCCGTTTTTTGGATGTCTGTTTTATTAACTTGTGCAATCTTCTCGCATGGAAAATAAAAATTTGTTTGAGATCAACCGGTTTAATAAACCACTGAGACTCAATGACTCAGCGAATAAATTTTTTATGGCTTAAAATCCTTCAGAGTAAAATATGGCAGATGAATTAACACGATATTGCGGCTTTATTGGCGTGATCGGCTGTCCCAATGTCGGGAAATCCACCTTGCTCAATCAGGTGGTCGGGCAAAAAATTTCCATCACCGCGGATAAACCCCAAACGACTCGTAACCGGATTTACGGAATCAGAACCCAAGCTGTTCATCAAATGGTGTTTATCGACACGCCGGGCATCCATACCTCCACGAAAGTGTTGAATCAGCGGATCAACAACTATGCGTTGCAAACCCTGAAAGATGTTGATTTACTGCTGTTGCTGATTGAACCCTCTTTCAATCCGTCCCGTCCTCCACAGGAAACAGAAATCCTTCAACGACTGGGCAAAGAAATCCAGAATACGTTTCTTGTGATCAACAAAATTGATCAAATATCCAAAGAAGCACTGTACAAAGTCATCGATGGGTGGCAAAAAATGGCGGAATTTGCCGAGATCATCCCCGTTTCAGCACTCAAGGGGGACAATATGGACCGTCTGCTCCAGTTGATCCAGAAGAGACTGCCTGAGAATCCATTTTATTTTGAGGAAGATCAGGTTACCAATGTTTCAGAACGTTTTCTGGCTGGAGAATTTGTTCGTGAGGAAATATTTCGTCAGATGCAGCAGGAATTGCCCTATGCCACTGCCGTCGTTGTGGAATCATGGATGGAAGAACCTAAAATCATTAAAATTTTCTGTGTCATTTATGTGGAGCGGGATTCCCAGAAGAAAATACTGATCGGACACAAGGGGGAACAACTGAAAGCAATCGGCACCAACGCACGGAAAAAAATTGAAGGTTTGCTGGGGCAGAAGGTATTTCTGGATATGCATGTGAAAATCAGAAAAAAATGGAGCCAGGATGTTCAGTTTCTCGATTCCATCGGGCTCCAGGATATCTAAAAGAGGGGGAGGGGACAGGATGTTGAATGTTAAAACCCTATTGACAGGGTGCTTGTATCTGGGACTTGGCGGAACTGCCGCAACCTTTGAATCCAGCCTGGGTCTGGCCGGTGTGGGACTGCTTGGGGTGTTGCACGGCATGGTCAGTATTATCGCGCAAAACACACAGATCCTGAGTGACGTGGAACCACACACAGTTCCAACTGTAGCCGGGAA
This sequence comes from SAR324 cluster bacterium, assembly GCA_015232315.1. NCBI lineage: Bacteria > Deltaproteobacteria > SAR324 cluster bacterium. The sequence continues at coordinate 8,042 of JADFZZ010000054.1, forward strand.
AAAAAGTAAACCGAAAAAAAAATCCGAAAAAGAGGAAAACGTTGTCGCAGGAGTGAACAGCGATATTTTTGCGCAGTTCAAAAATAATCTCAGCAAACAGGGGACCACTGTCCCTGAAGCACCCGCGATGACTAAAGCACCTGAGCCCAAACAGGCCCTCCCGCAAAAAACTTCTGTACCACTGCCACCTGTTCGTCAGTCTGCGCCGGTTCCTGTTCCGGAAATGAAAAAATTTGAATCCTTACTGACCACTGTGGAAAAGCAAACCAGAGTTGTGGAAAAGCAACCCCGAAGGGTGGAAAATGCTTCACAGGATAAAGTCAGCCTGACCCCGCAACCCGGAACCTCTGCCAAAGCAAAACCCTCACAGGAACAGTCCAAACCCGCTATCAAGCCACAAACTCCGGAAAATTTGCTGAAAAAACTCGCTGAGTTGCCGCACGAAGAGGATGACGACATGTTTGCTGATGTTCAGATTCCCCTGGGTGGGGAGTTGAAAAAAAAGGATCGCATCACAGAAAATGAGGACATGTTTGATGATGGACTGGGGAGTGCCCTGCAAGCGCCCTTATCTCAGGATGAAAAAAAACGGGATGCCGAAGCCTTGCTGAAAATGGCAGAAACTTTCTGTCAAAGTGGAAACTGGGGCGAAGCTGTGGCCAGTCTGGAAACGAGCTTTCACGCGTTCAATGAACTCAAGCTCACGCCGCCTTGGGAATCCATGCTGCTTTATACCAAAGCCTGCCTGAAACAAGGCGATATCACCAAAGCCAGCACGGCAATCCAGCAATTAAGAACGAATGGACTGAGCGACAAACATGCGGAATATACTTCTATTCTGGAATCCTTGAGTGCCGGCTTGGAAGAGCAGGGACAATATGAAACCGCCCTGCCACTGCTGAATGACTTGTTGAACAATTACCGTCAACAACTCAACCGGCTTGAAATGGACAATGTTTATGAGCGAATCGAACGTGCCCAGGAAGTCGCTGGTGATGATGAAAAGTTGATCAGAACCTATAAAAATCACCTGGAAATCAAGCGGATTCTCAAGGACCGATACGGAGAAAGCAAATTGCTCGATCTCATTGGCAACCGCTATTATAAAATGGGTGAAAAGGAATTGTCCCGTCAGTATTATGAAGACAACATGCGGTTGAAAAACATGCTGGAAAAAATGGAAGTTTCCTGAGCGCTGATCGAACATGCTTAAAACGCACAACCCTCTGGAGACTGACCACTCAGATTGTAGCCGAAATTGATCGCGTCAAACTGAATTTCGGATAGCAGTCTACAGCTTCTGGCCTTGCGGTCACGAATTACATAAAATTCGTTGATTCTGGGGGATGTTTGTGATTCCAGCGACGCGTAGATATCAATTGCTGTCAGAATATGATCTTCGGCCAGTTTCAGATAACGGGGCTGACGATCGCGTTTCCAACTGTCAAAATAGCTCAGCGTCCAGCCGATTTGTTTGTCACCCTGCTGTAGTCGTGACAAAAATGAGGGCACAGAAAATGATGTTGAACAGCCGGTCAAAATGATGATACACCCTGAAACGGATAACCACCGAATCATTTTATTGAACATAAAAAACCTCTGGAATGAATTTTCAAAACAGTCTGGTTTTCTTATCGGACATTTTATAAAAAACTTGATTTCACAGTGCCCATCTCGAAAATTCATCACGATTCTTTTGCTCTCCATCGTTCTGCTGTCCTCGTGTTCTTCGGGTAGCGGGCCATTCTACCGCTGGTGCGTCAAACGCGATTTTTCCCCCAGACTCTGTCAGAAATACTTCTAGCACCGTCCATTAGCACTCACTTGAGTCAAGTGCTATTTTGTTCTTGATTTTGAAAAGAGATGCTGTATATCCATAGCCATTGGCACTCATGAGCATTGAATGCTATTAAGAAACCGTTGGATTGTAAACATTAATCATTAAGGAGAGGTCGCATGATTCGCCCATTGCAAGATCGAATTTTAGTCAAGCGGATTGAAGCCGAAGAAAAAACAGCCGGAGGCTTGTTTATTCCGGATTCAGCTAAAGAAAAACCACAGGAAGGTGAAGTGAAAGCCGTTGGAAAAGGCAAGCGCCTGGAAAATGGCGAGTTGCTTTCTCCAGATGTCAAAGTCGGAGACAAGATTCTGTTCAGTAAATACGGTGGCACAGAAGTGAAAATCGATGGACAGGAACTCCTGATCATGCGGGAAGATGATATTCTGGGTGTGGTTGAATAATCCAGTCACTGTTCCAAACTTTTAATTGATAACTTTTAAAAAGGAAAATCTATGTCAAAGCAAATTGATTTCGGTACTGTGAGTCGTGACCGACTGCTGGCTGGTGTGAACAAACTGGCAGACGCTGTGAAGGTTACTCTGGGACCCAAAGGGCGAAATGTCCTGATTGAAAAATCTTTTGGAGCGCCTTTGGTCACCAAAGATGGTGTGAGCGTTGCCAAAGAAATTGAACTGGAAGACAAACTGGAAAACATGGGTGCCCAAATGGTTCGTGAAGTGGCGTCCCTGACTTCTGACAATGCCGGCGATGGAACCACCACCGCCACGGTACTGGCCCAGGCCATTGTGATCGAAGGCAACAAAAATATCGCGGCAGGCGCGAATCCAATGGACCTCAAGCGTGGTATTGAAAAAGCGGTTTCCGCTGTCAAGGAACGATTGAAAGAAATTTCTAAATCCATTTCAGGTTCCAGGGAAATCGCTCAGGTTGGTACTATTTCCGCTAACAGCGATGAAGCCATCGGGCGTATCATTGCTGAAGCCATGGAAAAAGTTGGTAAAGATGGTGTTGTAACCATTGAAGAAGCCAAAAGTGCTGAAACAACGCTGGATGTTGTTGAAGGAATGCAGTTTGACCGTGGTTATCTGTCTCCTTATTTTGTAACAGACAGTGAGCGGATGGAATGTGTTTTGGAAGATCCATTCATCATTCTTGTTGAAAAGAAAATCAGCAACATGAAAGACCTGTTGCCTATTCTTGAGCAAATTGCCAAAACAGGAAAAGCCTTTTTGCTGATTGCTGAAGACATTGAAGGTGAAGCACTGGCGACTCTGGTGGTGAATAAAATCCGTGGAACCTTGAAATGTGCCGCTGTCAAAGCTCCCGGCTTTGGCGACCGACGCAAGGCAATGCTGGAAGATGTCGCATACCTCACCGGTGGAACTGTTGTTTCTGAAGACATGGGAATGAAACTGGAAGATCTGACTCTGGATAAACTGGGTCGTGCCAAAACCATTACCATCGACAAAGACAATACCACACTGGTGGATGGTTCAGGTGACAAAAATTCAATCAAGGCCAGAATCAACCAAATCCGCAAGCAGGTTGAGGAAACCACCTCTGATTATGATCGCGAAAAACTGCAGGAACGTCTGGCTAAATTGGCTGGCGGTGTTGCTGTGATCAATGTTGGCGCCGCGACCGAAATCGAAATGAAAGAGAAAAAAGCACGTGTTGAAGATGCCTTGCATGCAACCCGGGCCGCTGTGGAAGAAGGAATTGTTCCCGGTGGTGGCGTGGCTCTGTTGCGCTGTCTGGATAGCGTGAAAAAAGCTGTTGAAAGTCTGGAAAACGCTGACCAGAAAGTTGGTGCGCAAATCATTCTCAAGGCGCTGGAAGCCCCTGTGCGACAAATTGTGTCCAACGCTGGACTCGAAGGTGCGTTGATTGTGGACAAAATCAAAAACTCTTCAATCAATCAAGGATTTGATGCCGCGACTGAAACCTATGTTGATATGTTTGAGGCCGGTATCATTGACCCGACCAAAGTGGTTCGGACTGCTCTGGAAAACGCGGCATCTGTTGCAGGGATGATCCTGACCACAGAAGCGGCTGTGCATGAAATTCCTGAGAAAAAAGACGCTGGTGGTCCTCCTCCTGGAATGGGCGGAATGGGCGGAATGGGTGGAATGGGCGGCATGATGTAAATCATACCCCTACACCGTGATGGAGTCCTGGAGCCTTGTGCTTCAGGACTTTTTTGATTTCCGTATATTTTCTTCTTCTTCCTGCTCCTCTTTACAATTAATACACAAAGTCGTGACCGGTCGTATCGACAGTCGCTTGCTGCCGATGGGGCCACCGCATTCCTCACATTCTCCAAACGTCCCGTTTTCAATCCTGTCCAGTGCTTCCTGAATTTTACCCAGCAGTTTATTTTGACGGTCTCTGATTCTTAAAACAGTGATGTGATCGCTTTCCAGGGTTGCCCGATCGCTCGGATCTGGAAACAAGGTGCTTTCCTCCTGCATCTCATGCAGGGTAATTTCTGAATCCCCCAATATTTCTTCACGCTGGCGATTGAGTTCATTTCTAAAAAATTCCAGATCAAGTGTCGTGTCGTCCATAACCCCCTCCATGAGAATTGATACAGAATGACGCCTTGCATTCATTCTGTTTGATACTTTAATTTTGATTAAAATCAGCCCAATACACTTGCAGTTGATAACGCTTGTCACACTAAAATGCAACATTTGTTTGTATATGCAGGATGTTCCTGGAAATCGGTCCTGTTCCGGGCAAGTTTTTGCCCAAAATTCCATTGCAAATTGTAAACAGATCCTTCAAGAACAATAGAGCAATCATATTTCGGAAATTTCGGAAAATCTTTATTGACGCCTCAACAAAAATCCTTATTTATGCAGATGAGTTCATTGATCACCTCTATTCTGGTTTTGATAGGCGCGGGTGTCATGTGCATGTGTATCATTGGCACAATGAAGACCCATAACTTGTTGACTCACTCACGATACGCGCATTTGTGGAAAGTTCTTCTTGTTCTGGAGATCTTTTTTCTCATGGGCTATTTAGGCGTGTTGGGGCTTATTTATGTCGGCCTGCATGAGATCATGCTGATTCTTACCGGCCTGGTGTTTTTTTCAGGCGCACTGTTTGTCTTTCTGGTGATTTATCTGGGTAAGGTTTCGCTGGAAGAAATGAAATCGACCAGTGACAGTCTGGAGCAGACCGTTGAAACACGAACCCAAGCCTTGAATAAATCGCAGAAACATTTGGAGAAAATCCAGAATATCGCACGGAAAGTCAGTGCTTTTCTGGACATAAAACAGGCCACACAGGTATTCATTGAACAGACAGTACAAGCGCTGAGAGCGGATGGATCCGGATCGATCATGCTCTATCGGGAAGCGGATAATTCGCTCTATTTTTATGCCGCCTACGGCTTGGATCCGGCTCATGTTAAAAATTTTATTATTCCTGTGGAACCGGGTAAAATCTATACTTATGATGTGTTCAAATCCCAACGTTCAAAAATTTTCAATGAAGAGGAACTCAAACCCTATCAAAATGAATCTACCCATAAACTGCATTATCAAAGATATTATCTTCAGCAACTGGTTGTACCTCTGGTTTCACAGGACAAAACGATTGGAATCATCACAATTTCCCATTATGACGCTAACCATCTTTTTCAAAAAGAAGATCAGTTGTTTCTGGAAAGCCTTGTTCAAAATCTGTCGCATCACTTTGAAAATGCTTCAACCTATGACGAACTCCGAAAAAAAGAAGAAGTGATCGGACAACTCTATCTGGATTTTCAGATAGAATTATATCAGGCCGCAGAATTTCAACAGCAGGTCTTGTCCAATATTCCCAAACTGCCCTATTTCAATACAGCGATCAAATATGTGCCGCACAGTCAGGTTTCGGGCGATACCTATGTGTTTGCCAGAAACCGTGAAGGCGCTGTGAACATTTTTCTGGGTGATGCCACTGGACATGGGATTTCAGCGGCGTTCATGACAATGATTGTCAACATTGGTATTGAAAGTATTGCCCCGCATTTGCCCACCGATGAAATAATCCGACGTCTTAACAAAATTCTGACAACCACCAAAAATACCGGACGTTCCATCACCGGAATTTTCAGCAGGATTTGTCCAGATGGAACGCTACTCACCACAAATGCCGGGCATTATCCGCTGATGATTCTACCTGCGGATGGCAGTCCGTTTATTCAACTCAAGGGCGATGGTCTCGGCTTGGGGTTGTTTGATGAAGAACTTCTTCCCTGGACTGAGGACCGATATCAATTGCAGGATGGCGATACGGTGTTACTTTACACAGATGGTATTCTGGAATGGGAAGACAAGAATGGAAACCAGTTTGAGATGGCTAGAATGCTTAAAATTCTGGAGGAATACCGTCATTTTGAGCTGGATACCCTGCTCTCAAAATTATTCAGGGCCGCTCAACTTTTTGCTGACGGCCAATCTCAGTCCGACGATATCACCCTGATTGGCCTACAATATATTTCCCCGAAAACCTGAGGAATTAACATGAGTGAAGGCGTTAATCTCGCTTGAGGTTAACGCCTTTTTTTGTTGTTTTGCAAAAATAACGCTTAAATTTGTGGTAAAAAACAACTATTTTTATAGTAACAAAATATACCATTGACAAATAATTTTAATTAAATACTATTTGACTGTGAGTAAATATATGAGTTTATCTGTTATTAATCTCAATCGGTTTTATGGATTGCAATAGAGCCTGATTGGCGGAATGGAGGATCTAATGTCAAATACCCAAAAAATAGAGGACTGCAAAAACGCCTTGAGGTCAGCGACCACTTACAGGGAATGGCGCGCGATTGCTCTGGAGTTAGACCATTTAGAAGGTCATGAAGAGTGGAAGTTGAATAAGGAATCGGATGATTATAATTATAAGCTGATCGAGAAGCGTTTGGCGCAGTTGCGGAAGCATAGAGAAGAAAATGATATCCCGCAAATGATTTTCCACCTACGTGAAGGGTTACACCGGAATCATGGGAATATTACGAATCCCAAATTATATTCACAAACGCATGTGGGTACAAAACATTTGATTGAGGAATATATTCGTGAAGTTGCCGGACTTCTTGAATATCTTTGTGACAATGAATTTGAGGCGTTCCCTTTTCCTGAAAAAATTCGATTCTTTGACGAATGTTCCCGGAGTTTTGGTTCGTCAGCGTTGTTGCTTAGCGGGGGTGCGATGCTTGGGTTGTTCCATATTGGCGTGATCAAGGCTCTGGATGAACATGATCTGATACCCGGTGTGGTTTCGGGATCCAGCGTTGGTGCAGTGATGGCCGGAGCACTGGGTACTTTCTCCAATCTGAAAGATCTTTATGACCCTGAAAAGCTCTACCTGGATATCTGGAGCAAACTTCCCTTGGCTGAAATACTCAAGCAAGGCACAATAATGGATGCCGCTCAAATGGAGTTTTTTCTGAAAAAAAATGTTGGTGAATATTTAACGCTGGAAGAGGCCTTCAAAATTACAGGAAAGCATCTGAATGTTACTGTTTCTCCGGCAATTGAAAATCATGCGACAAAACTTCTCAATCATTTGAATGCCCCGCATTTGCTGGTATGGAGTGCCATTATGGCATCGTGTGCCGTTCCCGGCATATTTCCACCAGTGCAGTTGATGGCTAAAGATCAGCAGGGAAACATTGTGCCTTACATGGCCGACTGCAAGTGGAATGACGGAACGTTGACCAGTGATTTGCCCATGAAGCGGTTAGCTGAACTTTATAATGTGACTCACGGTATTGTCAGTCAGGTAAACCCTCATGTTATTCCCTTTATTTCAGATAAAGTGACGGAGTCGGGGAGGATGGGCGGTATTAAGCATGTGATAATGGCCGAGATAAAAACTATTGGAAAATGGATGATCAGGATTGTTCAATATGTGATTCGAGAGAAGCGAATCACACAGGGTCTCGATATGCTGCATGACATACTCGACCAAAAATATATGGGCGATATTACGATACGCATGACACCAAATCTGACGAATTATGCAAATATGATCAAAAATCCTTCCCACGAATTCTTTCGTAACCTGGTGCTTGAAGGTGAGCGGGCCACCTGGCCAAAAATAAACATGATTTATCACCAGACTCAGATTGGGCAAACCCTGGAAAAATGTGTCAAAAAACTGGAGCAATCCCGACGGTTCGAGAGACGATCTCGAAGAACAGACAATACGGACGGCACCATGCTTGTCATTGACAGTAAATCGGCCTGATTTTTTCTAAATATGGGGGTTGGTCACAAGTCACTATCTTGCTTTTATAATCAAATCCCCTTAAAAACAAACACAGAATCATCATCTGTTATGTTCACGTTTGCCAGGAGTCTGTGTGAGTATTGATATTGAAACAAAAACTCAGGATGATCCTTTGTTGGTGCCTACCCGTGAGATGTGGGAACAAATGTCACCTGTGACTCAGTCACAAACAGAAAATGCCATTATTGCCGCTCTGGAACAAGAGTTCAATTTGATGGGCGAAAGTACCTTGCATTTTGATTCCCGCGCGACTGCCACAGAAGTATTACGGCGTTTTTTCAAAGCAAAGGGAAAAACAGTTTTTGTGGCTTCTGATCTTCACACACTCTATCCCGGAGAACGTGCTTTTTATCCAGACCTAATGGTTGTTTATGATGTTGAGATTCATCACCGTAGAAGTTGGAATGTGCTGAGAGAAGGAAAAGGTTTGGATTTTGTGCTGGAGATACTTTCCAAAGATACCCGACGAAAAGATCAGGTGGACAAGCTCAATCTATACGCAAGGCTCCAAATTCCAGAGTATTTCATGTTCGATCCCGATTATTTGAAACTCAGAGGATATCAATTGAGTGGTTCTTTATATCGTGAAATTGAGAATTTTAAGGGAAAAATTTACTCGGAAATACTGGGTTTGTTTTTACAGGTTGAGGCTGAAAAAATTCGATTTTCTTTACCAGAGGGTATTGATATTCCTTTTGCACGGGAACTGGTCACTCAGTTGAATGACAAGCTTTCTCATAAGGATCGTCTCATTTCAGAATACGCGAAACTTTTGGAAAACGAAAAACAGCGGGCTGAAGATGAAAAACAGCGGGCTGAAGAAGCTGAAGCCGAAGTGCGGCGACTGCGTCAATTATTAGAATTCAAATCCATGGAATAACATGTTGTGGTCTAATAACTTTGGAGTATGCATGTCCCGATCTATTCTGGTATCCGTCCGCTGCCATTAATCCCAACGCATTGAAACATCTGTCGATCTCTGAGGACGGACATTCAGGAATGTATCAATGCTCGTTTGCGGAACGAATAATACGAGTCATCAGAACCGGAACAATTCTTCCAGACTTTGAGCGGTCAAAATGCGTTCGGCTAGAGTTTCCAGTTGGGCGAAAGACAACGTACTCAGTTGAGACAGGTAAATTGCGGGAATTTCACGGAATTTGATCAGCAATTGTTTTTCTACCGTTCTGCGAAGTCCTTTCTCAATGCCTTTCTCAATGCCTTTTTCAAATCCTTCATCAATCCATTGTTGAGCCATGGTGGGCATAACGACCTCCTCTAATAATTCCGGGTTCGGGAGTTTGTGAAATTCTTCAATGAACGCGTCCTTCTCCAGATTCGGAGAGGCTTTGAACAGATAATACAACAACGTTTCCAGATACTCCAGTCCGGTTTTGCTCCGGGAATAGTCCCACAACATGGGAAACAGCGTG
>JADFZZ010000055.1 GCA_015232315.1 SAR324 cluster bacterium
CTGGATCTTGATTTCATAATTGGACATAGGATTCTCGCATCAAAAGGTTCTTTTTGGGGGAAAATAACGCAAAATCCAGTGTATTCCTGTTCTACAACATATTCAAATCACCTGCACAGCTCGAAAAAATTTTGAGGTGCTTATGGCTGCTGTGAAGTTATCAGAAAGGAATCTCAGTGCCTGAGATTTCATCTTGCCAAATGACAATAAACAGGCAAGGTTAGCACCGTTTCTCAGAATTTGTTTCCAACCGTTTTTTATGCTTACCAGAGAAAGGAGCGACATCATGACAAGGGAACAGTTGACAGCACTGGAACAGGAACTCTCAACTAAATTTGAACAGTATAAAAAAGCCGGATTGAATCTGGATCTTACCCGGGGAAAACCAGCCGGACAACAGCTTGATCTATCCAATGGACTCGATGGCTTACTTCAGGGCAATTACAAATCTGGAGATGGCACGGACACCCGAAATTATGGTGGACTTGATGGTTTGCCTGAAATGAAAGCACTTGCGGGACAAATGATGGGTGTCAAACCGGCAGAAGTCGTGATTGGTGGTAACAGCAGTTTGACCCTGATGTACCAGTTCATGATGCATGCCCATTTCTGGGGACCACTGGGAAAAGGTTCGGCCTGGAATGAAGGCTCAGTACGTCCCAAATTTATCTGTAATGTTCCCGGTTATGACCGCCATTTCACTATCTGTGAAGATCTGGGAATTGAAATGATTTCCGTTGAATTGAAAGACGATGGCCCCGATATGGATGCCATTGAAAAGTTGGTCCGCAACGACCCCTCTATCAAGGGAATGTGGTGTGTGCCCAAACATTCCAATCCAACCGGACATATCTATTCCGACGCGGTGGTGGAACGCATTGCAAAACTCGCGAAAATCGCGGGATCAGCGTTTGTCGTCATGTGGGATAACGCTTATGCTGTGCATGATTTTGGTGACAATGTTCCCGAGCTGGCCAATTTGATGGAACACGCCCGAAAAAACGGTACCGAAAATTCCATTGTGATCACTGCCTCCACTTCCAAAATCACCTTTGCCGGTGCAGGGATTTCATTTCTGGGAGCCTCCGAAGAAATTCTGAAACATTTTAAAAAACGCTTGACCGCGATCACGATTGGTCCAGACAAGGTGAACCAGTTGCGTCATTTGCGGATGATCAAGGATATGAACGATGTGACCGCACTGATGAAACAACATGCCGCCATTCTGAAACCAAAATTTGAGATGGTGCTGAAAATTCTGGAGCAGGAACTGGGCGGAAAGGGGATTGCCACATGGACAATTCCCACCGGAGGTTACTTTGTGTCATTTGATATTCCCGGTCTGGCCAAAGAAGTCGTCAAACTGTCCGCAGAGGCTGGTGTGAAACTCACTCCGGCAGGATCTACCTATCCCTATATGAAAGACCCTCAGGATAAAAATATCCGTATTGCTCCGTCTTTTCCCTCTCTGAAAGAAATTGAGCCCGCCATGAATGTGTTTGTCACCTGTGTTCAATTGGCCCATGTCAGGAATCTACTGGTAAAAAATCAATGAACCGTTCGAACACTCCCAAGGTATCGCGAAGCGACTGGAAACTGATCCAGCGCTTCATGCGATATGTTCGTCCCTATTGGAAATGGGTTTTAATCGGAATTATTTCGATCCCGTTTTCGATAGGCGGCACGTTGTTGACGCCCTGGCTGATTCAACAGATTATTGATGATTATCTGTTAAAAAATGATCTGAATGGGCTTTCCCTGATGATCCTGATTCTGGCGGGATCGGTGATATTGGGATATCTTGCGGATGCGTTTTACACATGGTCCCTTCAAAAAGCCGGTCAACTGGCGATATTTGCCATGCGGCGTGATCTGTTCAAACACCTTCTACTCCTTCCACGAAGTTTTTATGATAAAACTCCGGTTGGCGTTGCGCTGACTCGTGTGACCAGTGACATGGAATCCCTGGGGGAATCGCTGGCAGTTGGCGTGCTTTCCATTTTTACCGATGCGATCAAGACCATTGCCCTGTTTTCATTGTTGCTTTACTGGAGTTGGCAACTGAGTCTGGTGATTTTCCTGTTGTTGCCCCCAATTTATTTTACGAGCAGATTTCTCAGAGCAAAACTTAGAAATTATTACAATTTGAGCCGGGAAGCACTGGCTGAAGGGACAGGCTATCTTCAGGAATGTTTACGCGGCATTAAAACAATTCAACTCTATGCGGCTGAGCCGATTGTCAAACAAAAATTCAGACATAAAACCGGGGAATTTTTGCATGCCCAATCGTGGTCCAACTTTTATGAAGCGAGTTTGTTTTCTGTGGTGGAAGGCATCACCTCGATCACCATGGCACTCATCATCTGGTATGGAACACGGGAAATTCTGGATAATGCGTTGACGGTAGGGGTTCTGGTGGGATTCATCAACACGCTCAACCGAATTTTTGTCCCTATCCGTGAATTCACCCAGCAAATTTCAGTGCTTCAACGTTCCATGGCATCCCTGGAACACATTGATGTCTTGTTTGATGAGTTGCCTGATGACCATGAAACCAGCCTCTCCAGTGAGATTCTTGCAAAAATCAGAAAATTTGAAGAATTGAAATTTGAAAATGTGAAATTTCGATACACACCAGAAGGTCCATGGGTCCTGAAAGGAATTTCATTTTCTATCCGGAAAGGACAGCGTATCGCACTGGTCGGTTCTACAGGCTCAGGAAAATCAACGATCATTCGTCTGATCACCAGAATGTATAAAAACTATGAAGGAAGCATCACGTTGAATGGAATCGAGCTTTCACAAATTCCACAATCCAGCCTGTTTGAAATCATTTCGATGATGCAGCAGGATAATTTTCTGTTTGATGAAACCATTGCCTTCAATATTGGACTGGGTCGGCCACAGATCACAGCGGAAAAAATTCGGAATGCCGCACAATATGTGTTTGCGAACAGTTTCATTGAACAGTTTCCAGAAAAATATGACTACCGAATTCTGGAGAATGGAAAAAATCTTTCGTCAGGCCAGACTCAATTGCTGAGTTTTGCCAGAGCCATTGCCAATGACAGCGAATTGTTTATCCTGGATGAAGCGACAAGTTCGGTTGATTCTGTGACAGAACATCTGATAGAAAAGGCGATTGATCGTGTGTTTGAAGAAAAAACAGTGATTGCCATTGCCCATCGATTGAGCACAATCCGTCATTCTGATCTGATTCTGGTCATGCGAGACGGGCTGATTCAGGAACGTGGAACTCATGAGGAACTGGTGGATCAACAGGGAATTTACGCTACCTTGCTGAATTCTTTGAATGAAAATTCAGGTGAAGCTGTCACTCTGTAGGAGTTTTCAACAATTCGAGGAGCTTTTGCAGATATTCAGCACGAACCTGGACTTCAATGTCTGTGGAAACTTCAGGCGCGGAGCGGGTCTGGTCTACAGTGGTCAGTTTAGCCTTATAGGTATGCAACTCTTCCATGACTTTGAACACATAGTTTTCCAGAATGGCATTGCAGAGTTGAAACAAAAGCAACTTTTCTCTGGGATTGGTTCCCGGATATTTTGAGAGAATAAGCTGAAAATCAAGCACTGGATTAGTTGCTTTGAGAGAAAGGGTTAGTCCCTTGTGATTCTCGTTCAGATAGGTTTCCAGAACCTGATCCATTTCCCCTGCAATCATATCCCAGAATGGCTTTGGCGAATTTTCCTGATTGGTTTGCTGGCGTTGCTCCAGTTGTTGAATGATTTCAACGATACCCGCAATGATTTTCTTCCAGCGAGTATAGGCCTTGTTACTGATTTCCTCCGGCGCCAGTCCGGGGTATTCTTTTTTGGTGTTCACCAGAACATATCCCATGATTTTCTTTGACAGTTGATCTGAATACAGGATGTCACTCTGTGGAATCTCCTGATTCAGGGTAAATTGCAGAAAATCACGTATTTTTCTTTGCTCCAGTGGATCAAAAGCCTTGGGTGTTTCTTCAAATGTTTTCAAGCGAACTTCAAAGGCTTCCAGTTGATGGAACTCATACCACCTGGCATAAATTTCATCCCGTTGCTGGACAAGCAGATGAAGCACTTCCAAATGGCGATTGATGAACCACTGCATGATTGCGGCCTCTTCCTGTTCAGTGATCTTGTAAGCCGCTTGTTTTCCAGAGAACCAGGGTAAATCCTCGGCAGCGATTGCCAGTATCAAAAAAAACTGTGTTTGGGCGAAGGCTCCATGGGCAAGGGGGAGTTTGATTCTGAACTCATGACGCCCCTCATGCTTCTGACCATCCCAGACAGATCCGCCAAACATGAATCCCTGGCAGATCTCATCCATAGTTCCACCATCAAATTCCAGACTGACTCCCGGCGATATGGGAATCCAGTAATATTTTTTCAATTCAAGGGATTCCAGCGTTTGTTCATGGAGGCACTTGATGACAAAAAATTTCTGGATAATCAGGGGGGGCAACTTGACATCTACCATCCCAAGATATCCGAATATCAATTCAAAGGCCTTTGAAATCTCAGCCCGACTTTGTTTGATCGCAGTGCTGGTGATCAAATCCCGAATCGTTGGTGTGAGCCCCAAAACAACCCGGATTTTATCATTCTTGGTCGGCAGTTTATTGAACTTTTTTTCATAACTTGCAAAACTCCGATGAATCAAAGGGATCATTGCCAGTAATTTTTTGACATTTTTTTGTGAGGATGTTGGCTCTGCTTCATGAGCTTGTTCGATGGAAAAACGTTGTTTTGCGCTTTCCAGAAATTTTTGCATTTTTACGATTGACGCATTGAACTGATTTTCACACTCAGCCGCAATCATTGCGACTCGCTGGGCAATCTGCGCCACAGTACGCTTGGGAAATTTGAGGGTAAAATTTTCCTCAAAGGAATGGATGTAGCTTTCCAGTTGGAATTCATAGGGATTTTCAGGAGTGCCAAAAAAAGTGTCTATTGCAGGGTGCGTGGTGTCTTTTTCAATTTCTACTTTAATTCCCATGAAGGACGTGGTTTCGGCAGATTTTTTTTCAGAGAACCGGGATTCAAGAGCCGTCAACAATTTTTTGAGACGCTGATGGTATATCTGGGGATCAAATAATTCCAATTCACCGATTTGTACCGGAATATATTGTGCGGGAAGTACCTTGAGAACATCATTACTGATCCAGTTCATCCAGGTGCTCCATAGCAGTTTTTTCTTCATGACATAATCCGTTTCCTTGCCCTTGAACGCCTCACGTGGAAACTTTTTATCGAGAAACTTGAGTAACCCTTCAATAATGGTTTGTGAATTGAGAGGAATATTTGCCGGCCATTTCAGGCCAACTTCGTCAGCCAACACCTTTCTAACCTGTTCCCAGACACTATCAGGCCAATTCATGTCTTTTCGGTTTTCCAGCAATTTGGTGATGACTACTCCATTTGCGACATTCAGACTGGTGTTTGCTTCTTTCCAGAGACTTTCCTGAAGGTGCTGATATTCAAAAAGTCTGTCCTGAATACCGCGAAATAATTGACAAAATATTGTAGTTTCCTGGGAAAAGCTGTCATCAGGGATGGCAGGGTTTTTCATATCCCGAAGGAAAAAACCCATGGGGATTTTAATAAACAGGCTGGTGGTTTCAGCAGAAATCTGGATCGTCGCGGCCCGTTGTGATTTAGGCTCGACCAGGGCTTTATCCCCCAGAAGAACAGGAGCGCTCATCTGAACAACCAGTGTGCCATTCACGAGCACATCAACCATTCCTTCACAAAGAAGGAATATGTCTTTGCCCGTGTCCCCCTGCAGGATAATTTCCTTGTTTTCCGAAAAAAAACCAAACTCCAGACGCTGCAACAACCGTTGGCCCAGACTTTCGACACAGGCCCGGGTCAACGGATATGAAGTCAGGATCCGTGTTATGATCTGCGACGCGGATGGTCCTATTTCAAAGAACGGATAATACTGATTAATATCCCAGCGCATCTGGCACAAGCCTATGAAAAGTCAAAACTGAACAACACTCATTACACTGAGAATCCATCAGGAATCGAAGCTCCCTTGGGAATAACGATTATGCCTTCACGAATGTAACAATCCGTAAGGTCCGCTTCAACCACATTGTCTTTGTTGAGGAGTTTTACGTTGCGGCCAATCCGGACATTTTTATCCAGAATCGCGTTTTTAACAGTCGTATTCTCGCCAATTCCAATGCGTGGACGACCGGAGGAAATATTTTGGGCCATTGGATCTTCATAGAAATCCGCCCCCATCATGATGACATATTCAAGATGACAACCGGTGTGAATGACTGATCTAAGCCCGATCACACAATGTCTGATATACGAGGGATCAATGATTGAACCTTCTGAAATGATCGAGCAATCGACTTTGGCTTCATTGATTTTAGCACCCGCCAGGAATCTGCCATGGGTATAAATGGGTTTTTCCTCATCATAAAAATTGAAATCAGGCACATGCTGAGTCAACGAAATGTGAACATCAAAAAAAGATTTGATGGTTCCGATATCTTCCCAATAGCCATCGAACGAGTAGGCGAAGACTTTTTTCTGATGGATCGATTTGGGGATAATCTGTTTGCCAAAATCATGATCATTGTTCGCCTCCAGTAAACTGAACAGCACATCTTTTTTAAATAAATAAATCCCCATGGATGCCATGTGTGTCTGGGCTGGAGTCAAGTTGGGCGTTTTCTGACGGACAGCATCGGGTATCTCGAAACTTCTAATGATTTCAGGATCATTGGGTTTTTCATAGAAATCAACGATTTTGAGATTTTCGTCCATTTTCAATACCCCCAGTTCTGGAACTCTGTAGGCGGGCATGGGGATGACGCTTACCGTGATATCCGCGTCATGCTTCCAGTGGAAATCAATGTATTCGGAATAATCCATCCGGTACAGGTGGTCTCCTGACAGAATCATGATGGTATCATGGGCACTTTCAAAATATCTCAGATTTTTCCTGACAGCGTCAGCCGTCCCTTCATACCAGTCTTTACTGTCAATAGTCTGGGAGGCCGCCAGAATTGAGATAAATCCTTTCGTGAAAGGATCCATCTGGTAGGCAGAAAAAATGTGCCGGTGCAACGATTCAGACGTGAATTGCGTAATAATCCACATATTGCGGATATTCGCATGGATACAGTTGGAAATGGGTACATCAATCAACCTGAATTTCCCCGCGATAGGGACTGCCGGTTTTGACCGTTGCTGTGTTAACGGGTATAGTCTTGACCCTTGTCCACCAGCAAGAATAATCGTAGTAACTTGTTTGGTTCCAGCCGTCATAATTTCTCCTCATCAACATTATTTAGCTACGGATAATTACAGTATTCTCTGTAATTTTTTCTGTTCTGGTAATTAATGGACTTAAAAATTGACTGAATCACTCATCAAGGCTGTGTTTTGGCACAGGATGTGTTAATCATTAGCAGAATATCAATGCAAAATTAAAGATCGTTCATGGGGGAAATTTGACGCATTGATGTGCCAAATACAACAGGGTATAAAAATTCTCTGCTAAAAAAGAATCCTTTTGTTAAATTTTTGTGAAAAAAAATAAAGCTCTAAATACAGGACGAGCCTTAAAATACAAAGATTTATCGATTTTCTAACAAAAAAACAGCTTGATTGAACGATTATGAGTCAGGTTCCTGTTTCAAATTATCTGAAGAATACGATTCCTCAATTTCGAGAGCAATTTCTTGGATTGATTCATCGGATACCACTGTTTGCAAAGGCCCCCGATGAAACCCTGGGAGTTTTGTTTGATTATGCCACCTTAATACACGCAAAAGACAGAGAACGAATCATAAAACAGGGATCCTTTGATCAGAGAATCTTTATTTTACTCAATGGGAAGCTGAATGTGCTTTTCAAAGATGCGGATAAGGAAAGTCTGGTTGACACCATGAAACAGCCTTTTACCTTGTTTGGTGAGCGCAGTCTCCTGGCAGATCCCCGTGGAGCCTCTATCGAAAGCGATGGATCAACGTTTCTAATGTCCCTGGATATGGCATTTCTTCCAGATATCATTGGTGGCTATGAATCTGCGGAACGTCAGGTGGAAGATCCATTATACCAACAGAATATTGATTTTTATACCATGTTTTCCTTTGTGCTTATCCATAGACTGGAAACCCTGGAATGGGAAGAATACCGCTATAAACAGACCATTTCATGGGTTAGAGATCATTTTGATTTCTGGAAACAATACCGAACCACAATTGCCCCAATCCAGCATTTCATCGCAGAAACGCAACCACTTTTTACGGAGAATTTACCTGCGGAATGGTTTGCAACCCTGACAACATCCCTGTCAGCCAAAGAAAAATCACACAAACTAAGGGAACTGTACATGCATCTGCTCAGGGAACGAACCCTGGGAACCATTGACAAGATGGATACAAATATTTCTCAATTGCTGAAATATGCAACGTTAGAGGAGAACTGGGATGAGTTGTCTCTGGAAATCAATAATCCTTTGCCTGAAATTTTGACGCTTTCCAATTTTCTCAAGCAGTTGTATCAGGACATTGAAGCAACAGGATTGGTCAGTGACCACATGAGGTTGCCTGAATTTCTGGATAGCCTGATTTCAAGGGAGTCTATTGATCCGCTGGGCTTCAGCCAGGTGTTAACAAAGCGGAAATGGGTTTCAAACCGTTTCAGTCTGGCCTATGTCATGTTTTTATTCTGCAAACACTGTATCAATGCCGTCAGTCAGGCAAATAGAAGAATTGTACAGATGCTGAAAACCATCAGGAAAATCAATGGTGAATCCGCGGATCTGCTTGGAACAAATCATTTAGACCTCATTGCTGAGTTTGGACAGTTGTATGAATTACAGCAACAGAGTTTTGAGGAGGAAAAACAAACCGGGAGCGAGGCCGAAACGGACGAACTCCCGGATGATTTATCTCAGGATGATATTGAGGCCTTGTTCAACAGCATGTGACGCACCTCAGTCTTCTTTTCTGCGGCGTTTAGGAGCCGTGTAGTAGGGGACCATGTTCTGTTGATCCTTGGGCGGACGCTGATAGGTCCCTGTGCTGGCGACACGTTTGGGCAATTCAATGGGTTGCGGCATGATATCCTTGTACCGGATGGTGTTCAGGACATGACTGATGCAACTCAGTCGCGCCATTCTTTTATCATCGGATTCCACAACATACCAGGGTGCTTCCTTTATATCGGTATAAAAAAACATTTCATCCTTGGCCTTGGAATAATCCTCCCATTTATCTCGTGATTCGAGATCCATCGGACTCAATTTCCAACGTTTTAATGGATTGGCGGCTCGTTCCTGAAAGCGTTTTTCCTGTTCTTCATCACTGACCGAAAACCAGTATTTGAGCAGGATAATTCCTGAGCGGACAAGCATCCGTTCAAATTCAGGACACGATCTTAAAAATTCCCGATATTCCAGATCAGAACAAAATCCCATCACTCGTTCTACACCAGCCCTGTTATACCAGCTTCGATCAAAGATAACAATTTCGCCAGCACCGGGCAAATGTTCGACATAGCGCTGGAAATACCACTGTGTTTTTTCACGATCAGAAGGTGTTCCAAGAGCGACAACCCGACAACCCCTGGGATTCAGCGGTTCTGTCAGACGTTTGATGGTTCCACCTTTCCCCGCGGCGTCGCGTCCTTCAAACAGAACCACAACTTTCAAGCCCTGCTGTTTCACCCAGTATTGCAGTTTGACGAGTTCCACATAAAGATTCTGCAATGCGTCTTCATACTCTTTCTTTTTGATTTTGTTGGGAGAATCCTGCAAATCCTCATTTACTTCCAGCATCTCCTTTTTATTTTTCTGATTTTCTGACTTGCTCATCAAATCTCCTGTCATTTGCCAAATTGTGAAACAGACTGAATACCTGACTGAATCATCTGAGCGATGAGCTCATCTGAGGCGTTCAACAGTTGTCCAATTTCTTTCATCAGTCGTTTTTCATCCTCAGAAAAGTTTCTGTCAATAATCGCGACATTGATCAGTTCCTGCAACAGCATTTCCTGGGTCTCTTTATCAAGCCCGTCCAAGGGGAAAAGCTTGATTTCGTTACCCAGTAACACCGCGTTTTCCAACTTGCTTCGTTGATCTGCCAGACCAATATTTTCAATTATGGAACGTAGGTACTGTTTTTCATACAGATCAATTTTTCCATCAATCATGATCATTTTGATGAAGGCACTGATAAACCATGTTTTCTGTGCTTCATTGAGTTTGCCAAGAAGTGCCAGATTAGGCGCGGTCGGGCTTTGCTGACCTGCTTCATTCCAGGGACTTTTTAACTCACGCAGGGTTTCAATTTTTCGTTGTGCGAGCAGATGTCCTTTGCTGGCGGCACGATCAATCCATTCATAACCGAGTTTGGCGTTGATCGGCGTACCTTCTCCCTGAATATAAAGGACACCCAGATTATACATCGCCTGTGCCTGTCCTTGTGTAGCCGCTTTAGAAAACCATTCAAAGGCTTTGTTCATATCTTGAGGAATACCTTTACCTTTCGCGTAGCTTAATCCCAGATTGTATTGTGCGTTCGGAATTCCCTGCTCAGCCTGCTCAATGAGCTTGGTGATTGTTTCAGGAATCTGATAGTCTCCCGTCGGGGTTGGCTGGTCAAAGGTCCATGGTGTTTTTTCAAAAATTGGAAGATCCGTTTCCAGATCGTTCCGCACAAGAAACAACAGAAAATCCCCAGGTGCTACAGGAACATCAATTTGGGGATTGACCAGCATCATCGGTTCACCTTTACGAATCAGACCGGCAGGCAAAAATCCATAGTCCCGGTTGAGTTCTGTGATGGCATCAATCCATGTTTTGGTTTGCCATTTGGCACTGAGTTTGCGGACACATAAACTTTCCGTATTGTGATCTTGTGAAATGATGTGTTCCACCAGGTCGCCGATACCAAAGTGGATAGAGTTATTTTTGAGGATGGGGGCAACCAGTTCGTCGACACTGATACAAAAGTCACACCCGACTTCCATCAACCTGTGATTGAAGCCATGCTCCCGGAAACTGGCAACAGTGAAAATACTGCCGCCGGTGACTCGTTCCAGGCGAAGAACAGCCATGAGCGTATGGCTGTCTTCCTGATGATCGATCAGGGCAATTCTGGCCTGATAAGCCTGTGCCAGTTTAAAGCCTTCTTCTGAAAAAGAAGAGGCCTGTACCCACCTGAGATTAAGGCGTGTTTCGGAATGAACCCATTCAGGATGCTCCGACAGAACAACAATTTCCTCCTTGATGCCTGCTATTTCCAGTTCCATGATCAGCCGTTTGATGAATTGAAGCTCATCAGAACAGATAAGGATATGTCCAATTCTTGAAATTTCGTCCAGACCGGAAGTTCTGATGGCATCTTTGATACTATCCGCAGAAGGTCGATTTGATGGTGGAACCAGCGTCAACACATGATCGCCTGGCTTCAGCACTGTATTTGACGGGGGATTCACATGCACCCGAGTCTGGTTATTCACCAGTGCCAGGGGCATACTGCCTGTATTTTTTTTGGTATGGAGCACATAGTCAATCCAGGTTTGTGACGCTGATTTTTCATCCAGCAACTGCTTTTTAATACTGGGCGTGTTGGGATGATTGATGACCAGTTCCCTGATCCATGTAGGTGATCCCTGGTCAGTGAACGACTGGACCATCAGCGGAATATAAATATCATAGGTGTTGAGCGCATAATCACATCCTACATGTTCCATATGAGTGCGATAGTCTTTGTCGGAGTATTGAGCCATGGAAACGATCCGTCCCTGCGTCAGATTTTCCAGTTGCATCACCGTCATGACAGTCTGGCTGTCATCCTGAAATGAAATATAGGCAATCTGAGCCTCACTGGCTGAGGCTTTTTTGAGAATATCAGTATGAAACGATTTGCCATTGATCCATGGTATTTCTTCAAATTTGGTTCCAATCAATGGGGACTGAGGCAACGGAGATATCAGAACCACATTGAATTCTTGTTCCAGTTCATATTCCTTGATGATGGAACGAATAAATTCCGGGTTGTCCGAGCAAATCAGAATATGATCTTTGGTTTTGATTGGTGTTAATCCTTTTTGCCTTCCAGATTGAAAGGCAAAAAACCAGTTTGATACCAGAGAAATGACCACTGAGTTGATCAGAACGCCAGTAACCAGCACAAATATCCCGAACAGTTTCCCCGCTTCCGTAGCCGGATACATATCCCCGTAACCGACTGTTGTGAAAGTCACAACAGTCCACCAGACACTGTTAAAAAAGCTGGCATAGGAGCTGTTACCTGTACCTTCAATCAGGTGAATTCCTAAAGCGGAAAGTAACAACAGCAAGGGAAAAACAATGAGCAGAAACTTGGTTTTCATAAATCCTGTTTTGATGAAATTTAAGGAAGATAAGCGTTATAGCCCACCTGGAAACGCAATCAGTTTATAAACTGAGGGAATCAGTAACACAAGATTGGCCGCCAATAATAAAAATCCGAGAATCAACATCACCACGACCAGAGTGGATAAATGTTTTTTTGTAACAGGCACATTGTGTCTTGGACACGAACTGCCCTTTTGGGCAAATCGGCGGTCGTGTCCCATCAGAAAGACAAGGTACACTTTGGTGAATGGAATCACTGTGCGAATATCCACCAGATGAGTCCCTCCGCTTTTCCAGAAATTTAGCAACGCCTGTCTGAGTCCGGCACTCTGAGCCTCTGTCAGCGATTGTCTGATTTCAGGATCCATCGTTTCAAAAATGTGTTGAACAACAGGGTCTTCATTCCCGGCGGGTAAATCATTCATAATTGTCTGTAATTTATAGGTGATCATGGATTGCTGTCAATAGGACACTGTTTGCCCTATGACATAAATCAAAAGTATTGTCTAGAACAAGTTCAACGTCAAAACAGATTAATCATACACAAGGAAAACATGCTTAACTTTACGCAACGGTTACGTTATAACGTAATTTTCATCAAAGTTATTAAGTTTTAATTATAACATTAATCATTTTTATTGAGAAATATCTTGACGTATTTAGGTATTACCGTAATTTCTGTTTCAGTCATTCACAATATTCTGTAAACATTTTCTATTGTTCAAATCTATGACTTTTGAAAAACGTTTTCAGCAAATTATTCAGTCATGTGCCGACGGTAATAAAAGTGATTTTGCCAGAAAGACAGGCAAGACGCCTGGACAAATCACGGATATATGCAAAGGACGAAGCAAACCAACCTATGATTATTTACTGTTTTTGACGGAAACCTATGGTGTGAATATTCAGTGGTTGCTATCCGAACATGGAAAAATGTTCATGGATTCAAAAGCGTCTGAAGAAGCCGACGACTTTGTCTTTGTTCCACGATATAATGTAAAAGCCAGTGCGGGCTATGGCTCTGTGATCAACAGTGAACATATTGTCGATTATCTAGCGTTCAAACGGGGATGGATTCAATCAGATCTTAGAGTCGATCCAATGGGACTTGCACTGCTGACCGTGCAGGGGGACAGCATGGAGCCAACGATCAGGGA
This sequence comes from SAR324 cluster bacterium, assembly GCA_015232315.1. NCBI lineage: Bacteria > Deltaproteobacteria > SAR324 cluster bacterium. Next base: position 13,531 of record JADFZZ010000055.1, read on the forward strand.
AGGTGATCTTCTTCTGGTAGATTTACATCAAAACCAGGTTCTCAGGGATGGAATTTATGTGGTGAGAATGGATGACGTGTTGATGGCAAAGCGTGTTCAACGTGGACACAACGGCCAGGTACACATCATCAGCGACAACCGGGCGTATAAAGAATTTATTATTGCGAAACATGAGACCGAAGCCTTCCAGATTCTCGGACGAGTCATCTGGTTTGGCAGACAGGTCTGAATTATTGACTTATTCGAGAGGCTTATGCAAGAAACACTCACCTTGATTTTAACCATAGGCGGACCAGTTATTCTCTTTCTCTGGTTTTTGGAACGCATCAATCTGTCAGACGAGTAATAGCTCCGGGAAATTCCGCGTTTCAGGAATTTCCCGCAAACCATCTTTCTCCCACATCACAACAGCCCTTGCCCTCCATTTCCTTAAACCTGTCACATCGTCTTCTTGGAAAAACTGTCTTTACTCTGCGATGTTCCGCGCTTAGACAGCAGGATCACTATCCCGTCTGTCACTCATTGAATTTTCCGGATGATCAGCAACAAATTATCCTGTGAGATTGAGAACTATGTCCTATTCAGATCTGCACGTTCATCTTTATGGATGTCTGACATCCGACATACTTTATGAACTGGCGCGTTCAAAACAAAATATTTCCTGGCAATTTTTTGAAAATGGCTTTGAACAGGCTTTTCAATTCAGACCTGACATGGGACAACTTCTGTCTTTGCCACAAAATCAGGGTTTTGAGGAGTTTCGTAAGGTGTATCTGATAACAGAGAATGGCGATTTCTCTCAATTTCAGGCCAAATTCAACCTGATCATTGCCATCGCCAGCCTTAGAGATCCTGAAGAAGCAGGATGGCTGGTCAGGAAAATCTGCAAGAACCACCATGCAGAAAAATTGATTCATGTGGAATACCGCATGTTATTTCCTCCCTGGGTGGATCAATTGCTGTTCAATCAGTTAGTACAGACGATCTGTCACGAAATGGCCAGGTATGAGGAGTCTACGTCCAATGCTTTTGAACCGCGATTTTCATTGAGTTTACCCCGAACAGAATCGGGGCCGATCCATTATCAATGGTTACGTGCATTGATGCAGGCAGATCACACCGTGGCTTACATCACAACCAGCGTTGATTTTTGCTTCATTGAAGAAGGTTTTCCACCTAAAAACCAGCGGCTACTGTTTCAGAAAATTCTGGATGATAACCGGAAAAAGTCTGAACAGGCCCTAGCCATTCTGTATCATGTGGGAGAATCTTTTGGTGATAAAAGCCTGGAAAGCGCCATCCGCTGGATTCATGAATCAGCAGAACTGGGGGCACATCGACTGGGGCACGCCCTTGCTCTGGGAATCAATCCTGAGTTGTATCAGGGGCAAACCTCACGGGAAACAGTGGCAGAACGCATGGATCAGATCGACTATGATTTGAAATATTTTCAGGAATTGACACAGCTCGGAATTATGATTGACCGGGATCATTTACAGTCTGAACGTAAAAAACTGCAAGAAATGTCCGGGCAATATATCGAATGTGTTTATGATGCCAACCGTGTGGATGCCTGTAAGAAACGGCAGGATTTTGTGATGGACTATTTGAAGTCCCATCAGGTCTGTGTGGAATCATGTCCAACTTCCAACATGCGGATTGGCAACATTCAAACGCCACTCAGGCATCCGTTGAAACGTTTTTTGGAACGGAACGTTCCTGTTGTGATTGGTAGTGATGATCCCGGATTGTTTGGAGTATCCCTGCCTGCGGAGATGGACTGGATTCGCTCCAATCTTTACCTTTCCGTGGAAAACATGAGTGACTTATCCGGGAATACAGAACGGTTCAGGTCCGAAATCATTTCCGGCAGAACTCTTCTGAAAAAACAGTGAAACTCAACTCCGGAATTCATTGAGTTGAGTTTTCTGTTTGACGTAACGGTTGAAGAAATTCAAGAATCATATCAATCGTGATCTGGTTGGTTTGAGGAGAAAGAATATTCCCGGCGAGTACATGATGCCAACGATCTCCTGAATTATTAATGGTCATTCTTTTTTTATAGGCAGACCCTATTTGTTCATATCTTTTAAGAATGGTATCCACACTGACAACCTGGTCAAAGTCTGAATGAATGAGCAGTACAGGTTGCTGTATTTTTGTGAAATCCTGAGCCTTGAGCAATCCGACAAATCCCATCACTGTTTGTGAAATATTGGTATGCTGGGCATACGTCCAGTTTTGTGCTTGTGCCTCATTGATCGGATCCCAAACCCGATAAGGCCCGGAAACCAGTCGATTGATCACAGGTCCCCACGGCCATAAAATGATTCCAGCCCCTGGAGCCGCAGGCCAAAAATTGGGAGAAATCAGCACAAGAGCCGCAATGTCATGATCCTGCGCATGCTGTAGCGCGGCCCACGTTGCCAGAGCCGCCCCGGTTGAAACACCGGCCAGAATAACACGATCCCCGATCCGGTTGCCAATCGCCAACGCTTCTTCCACATCACGGAGCCAGTCATTCACTGTTACATGCTTCATGGCTTCGGCATATTGTCCATGGCCCGTGAGCCTGGTATAAAACAGATTTGCTGAAAGTTTGCTGGCGACTTCGTCCATCACAGGAACGATTTCCTGACGGTTGGCACTGAAGCCATGAAGATAAACGACAGAAAATGGTGTTTTATTTTTTTTAACCGGGTCGAGCCATACAATTTTTTTGTCTGCGCCCCGGCGTAGCAGTGGAATCTGTGATTCTGTATTCTGAAGCCATTGATCAATATCATCTGGAAGATTCACGGGCGGGACCGCTGTATTCACTTCAACCCTTGGGCCCATCAACGCAAACACAATCAGCACAAAAATGCCCCCAATCCATTTTTTCATCATGTTTTCTCCTTCAAAGTGTGTATTGCAAATGGTTTTCTGGTTCTCATTTGATCCGGTTTAATCAGAAAAGTTTTTTATTTCACACTTCGATTTAGACTCTGTCTGTGAAAAAATATACTCATCAGTACGAGGAGGCTGTCCGAGAATAGCCATAAGCAATGTTTGATTGGTGAAAAATTTGGTTTAGAAAATACCCTTGTGAGGGTCGCCCAACAATTTTTCTTGAGTTCCAATCATGTTTCAAAAATATTTTTCG
>JADFZZ010000056.1 GCA_015232315.1 SAR324 cluster bacterium
TCGAAAATGTTCCTCTGAATTGGTCAATTTAGAACCAGTTGATGAGCTCTCTTTGGAAAAAGCCGCCTAGCGCATAAACCGTGCCAGTGCTTTAAATTGTCAAAGAAATTTTTTTAGAAAACCCGAGGAATTATATGCGCAGTAATAGTGGAAGGAGACCTATTCAGACCGCATGGCCGATCGAAAAGCATTTGATTGATAAAATGATTCCAGATGCAGTCGGACCAATTGTTCCATTTTTCCGGTGGTCCTCAATTTTCGCAGGATAGGTATGCCGGAGTTCTGGACTTCTTCAAGAATCACGGTTCTGGTGATGCCCAGATCTTCAAGCATATCAAGCACTGAGAAATCTTTATACTTTTCCCAGATCAACTGCACAATTTCCTGATAGACCTCAATAAAAAATGTTGTCTTGCGGAAATACAACCAGAAATCAAAACCGAATATCAGAAAATCTTCCATATCTTCAGAGGTGATCTCGCCAAAATGTTTTGACAGGGATTTATTAAAATAGGTGTTCCAGACTTCATCACCATAATCCATCAACCGCTCACGAGTGAGATGAACCTGGATATATTTTTCACTGTTTTTCAGAATTTTTCCGAGATTATTTTCGATAAACAAATGGATGTTGCGTGACAGGCTGTTTTCAAATTCCGGCATAGATTCGACAGCCTGACGCCCCTGCTGAAGCAGTCGGGCAATACCTGGAAAAGTCTTCACAAGGATATTTTCATTGAATAAATATTCCTTGATACTTTGAAACAGAATATCTGTTACTGTCTGGATCCCCACCTGACTGTTGAGCATCTGGTGAATTTTTCTGTTTCTGAAGGTTTCCATATTGGCCAGTTTCTCGACAATATAGTCCCACTGCTCTCTGTTAAAAATATCCTTGAGTTCGGTGCTGGCATGAATCGGAAAATCCAGAAATTTGCGACTGCACTCCCCTACGACTTCTGTGACACCACCTGAAATCGGAAAATCTACAGCGTATTTTTTGATCGTTTCATTGATTTTTTCAGGAGAAAGCCATTCATGAACAGCAACATCCTTTAAACTGTCCAGGATGAAATTTACCCATGTTTGTATGGTTGCTGGTAGGGTGTTATCCTGAAAACGCTGAAGTTCGTGGTTAACATGCGCTTCCAGCAATCGGGATCTTAGATCTTCCATGAGAATCCTTCAGAAAACTTGAGCTGGTGTCAGGTTGGGGGAGTAGACCGGGAAATGTGAAGCAAATTAACTTTGTTGATCAGTTCACTGCGAATGTCTGCCAGATTGTGCTCATCCAGCAACTCAACGCCGCTACGCATCATTAATTCAACCAGTATTTCCGTAAAAAGAAGATGACAGTTGTCAGGAATACACAAGGCTTTTAATGGTTTATTTAAAGAATCAGCCATGGAAACTGCCAGTTTTCGGGAGAGTTCCCCAGCGATTTTTCTGAGCTTTGAAGAAGCACCACATTGAACCTGAAAAAAAAGATGAAACCATTGAAGGTGGCTGGACACATGCTTCAAAAACAGATCAATGCACTTTTCAGTATAACTTGAAACTAATTCAGGAGTTGTCGCGGAGGTTGAGTCATCCAGTGATTTAAGTTCTTGCGTAACAGCGATCTGATAGGCGCCCAGTACCATGCCAAAATCATCCATCAATTCAATTCCCAACTCATCGATATCCCTGAAGTGGCGATAAAAAGAAGTTGGTGCGATATCAGCTTTTCGAGCAACAGATCTCAAGGTCAAACTGGCAACCCCTTCTGTGGCACTGAGGTACAATGCGGCCTCAATCAACTGCTGGCGTGTTTTTCGGGTCTGTTCCCTGATTTCTTCACGGGAGGCCATACTTCTCCTGGATAATTGATCATTTAATTGGCGCGTTGAATTCTGAATGCTGAAAGATAGGGGAAACAACGGAAGAATCAAGGCATCACCTTCTTGAAGTTTGTGATGATGCCCGCTTTATATTTTATGGCGTCAGGCCACCTTTTTTTCAATGGACTTGCCCGCTTGATTTGAGACAAGTTTTTTCTCGGGGAGTGCGTGTTTGAAAATCCGTGTGGCAATTCCATTCAAAAATTGCACAGAAAACCTGTCAGTATTGTAAGGCACCCCGTATTTTTCACAAATTGCTCTTACTTTGGGAGCCATTTCCCGATAACGCCATGCCGGAATTCTGGGAAACAGATGATGTTCCACCTGAAGACTGAGGTGTCCGGACAGCGTGTGGAGGATGATTCCCGCATCAAAATTGGCTGATCCCAGAACCTGGCGCAGATACCAGTCACCTCTTGTTTCGCCCTTGATTTCATCCTCAGTATAAACGGTGGTGTCTTCTGGAAAATGTCCATTAAAAATGACACTGGATGCCCAGAGATTTCGAATGATGTTCGCCGTTAAATTTCCCGCAAAGACCTTGAACGCAAACGGTCCGGCCAAGGCAGGATAAAACACATAATTTTTCAAACCACGTTTGCTGTTCTTTTTGATAAACGCCCGCAGACTATTGCCAATTTCCTCATCAGTTTTTGCTTCATTGTTGGTGGTATTGGTTTCCAGTAACTGGGTCAGTCCCGCAGAATACAATCCCACAATAAAATCAAAGAACGTCATGGTCCAGGCAAGCGTGACCGGTTGAAAAAAATGGGATGGTTTCCACTCAACCCGTTCATCCAAGCGATAGGCGTCATAACCAAAATCATGGTCTTTACCCAAAACATTGGTCCAGGTGTGATGCATGACATTGTGGGAATATTTCCAGTCTTCCGCGACAATGGCAATATCCCACTCAAAGGTATTGGAATCAAATTCAGGATCATTCATGAAATCATACTGACCATGCAGGACGTTGTGGCCGATTTCCATGTTATCCAGAATGTTGTGCAAGGACAGACAGGCCACCCCCAAGCCCCAGGAAATCGGGTCCAGACTGAAATGAATCAACAACCGTCCTGAGATTTCAAAATATCGGGATATTTTTGCCATTGCACGAATATAGTCCACATCTTCCTGACCAATTTTCATCCGAACTTCCTGTTGCAGTTGGTCCATTTCCTTTTGAAATGACTTAATGTCTTCTTTTGATAATTGAATTTTCATAGGTTCTCCTGTTTTGGGTTGAATTGAAGTTGGCAGGCTTATCCTCATGATAAAACCGCCTTTGAAAAAAATTTTAATTACAGATCCACCACCACATCTCCTTTTGCGATGGAGACACAGGGCAGAATCCATTCATGGCCACTTCCAGATTCTTCGCCTGTATCAACATTAACGACGGTTCCGGTTATTTTTTTGCACTGGCATGTCGAGCAGATTCCTCGCCGACAACCGAACTTCGGTTTGAGTCCGATATTTTCTGCGGTTTCCAGCAGAGTTGAACTATCAGACAAAAGATGGACTCCTGAACGTTGGAAATGAATGACATCCGTGGTTGTTTCTTTAATGCTTGGAGTCGATTTGCTCCCACCGAAACTCTCTGATCGGAGTCTGTTCAAATCAAATGGATATTCTGAAAGAATCTGACGAATGTTTTCCATAAATCCTTCTGGTCCGCACATGTAAATATCCCTGTCACAAAAATCAGGAACTTCCTTGACCAGAATTTCATCGGTGATTCGCCCCTGGTGAAAACCTTCTGCCAAACCACCTTGTTCCACTACAAATCCAAGCCTGATGTTATCATTCTGATTTACAATGGACTCGATCTCTTTTCTGAAAATTATGTCTTCAGGACTCCTTGCGCAATGAATAAACACAACATCCGACCCTGCTCCGCTTTCATGCAGAAACCGCATCATGGACATGAGTGGTGTGATCCCACTGCCCGCTGAAATCAATAATAGTTTTGAGGGAATATTTTCAGGAAGAACCAGGTTTCCCACAGGTTCACTCACTTCCAGGGTGTCTCCTGATTGCAGATGATCAAACATCCAGTTTGAAACAACACCTCCGGGAATTTTTTTTACCGTGATGCTGATTTGCTCTCTGTTGAGAGGGGATGATGACAAACTATAACATCGGTTTATTGTTTTCCCCTGTACATTGACGCCGATGGTGACAAATGAACCGGCCTCAAAGGAAGTCCAACCGTCTGGAACAGTCATGGTATAAGTCTTGGTGTCATCAGTCTCTTTCTCAATGCTTTGAATAACCGTGGTTCTATTGGTTTTTTCAGAGGTTTTTTTGCCAAAATCAGCATGAACCAGATTCTTGATTACTTTTTCTACTGGGTCGGTTCTTTTTTTTGAACCAAAAACCAGTTTTTTAATTTGTTGTCCGCTTTCAAATAGATGGACCATCCATGACATCCCTTTATCAAAGTCAATAATGGCCCGTTGTCTCAATGTATTAGTAATCATGGAACTCCTTTCCATACAGTTGTAAAAACTATAAATAACGTATTTTTATTTGTGCGTACATATGTACGCTGAAATGTAAATACTTTGTGTTCTTACAATTGTCAAGGGAGTTTTTACTGTGGTATCGTAAGGGGAGATATGGAGAGAATCTCAGGATCGTGTGAATTTATGAATAAGATCCTTTAATTCTTTTGTGTCCGTGGCATTGATACAACTGTCCGGGTCAGAGGCTAGTTTGCACAAAACCTGATAAAACGGATCTTTGGGCCTGACTCCAAAACCAATCGTCTTGATGTGGATATCGGGAAGTTGTTTTTTTAGAGCCAGAACATGGGGCAATTTGATTGCGGATATTTCATCATCCTGGCCATCAGACAAAAGGACAATGACCTTGTATCGGTCGCCCGCTGAATCGACCTGTTCAGAGGAAGATGACTGAAAATAGCGGATTGCTTCATACAACGCATGATAAAGATTGGTTCCACCTTCGGTTTTTAAGTGTTTGATGAGGGCGCCCACATGTTGACGGGCTGAGGAATGAAATGGTCCGATGGGTTCAAACACTGTTTTTCCAGGATTTCTTTCCTGCACGGCTTTTGAATTGGGGTGTTGGGTCAGTGTGGCGCTGTAAGTCCATAATTGAAATCGGGTTCCTTCTTTCATGTTTTCGGCAAAATAACTCAAGGCCGCCTGTGCGGATTCCATCTTGCTTTGTGGTTGGTTTTCAATGGCGGCATCCATGGATCCCGAAACATCCATCAGAAAAATCACATCCGACACAGAGATGTGTTCTGGAATGACGGGTTTAACAGGTTCAGGCTTAGGTTCAGGTGGAACAGGTTTGGGTTCAGGCACTGTTTTAACCTTGGGAACCGGACGTGGTTTGGGGGTGGGATCTCCCCAAAAATCGGTTCCCTGGGCAAACAATACATTTCCGGTGACACAGAGGATTAACAGCAACAGCAACTGATTCTTCATAAAAGGAACTCCAACATAAAAATATTTTCGTGTTCTATTCAGGAAAAGCACAGATCATGCCTGATGAATGAATGAACTGCCGTTGCGAATTCGGAGTTTAAGTGTCATTCTGTGCTTGACCCGGAATCCAGTGGCAGAGAGTTTCAGGATGCCGGATCAAGTCCAGCATGACACTTTCTGATATTTTAAGCACAGTGATGAGCAATGATAATTTTCAACCAATAATTGTCAAAATCAGTGATATAAAATGCAAAGTATATGACTTGAGCCACACACAAACAGGTGTTAACTGTAAGAAACCTCAGTTGAAATGAGGAATCAAAGCAAAAAATACTTCGTCTTGTTTTCAACAACTTTTTTATAAATTTCTTATGAAACCACAATCCGCGATTCGAATTATAGTTATAATGCTGGTAGCCTTCCTATCGACCAGTGCAATGGCTGAAACACGGGGAATGAAGAAAATTACGACCAAACCTGAAGAAACAAAAGCAGAGTTCACTAAACCTGCGAGAAATCCTGAAGATCCTGATTATTATGCTCTGCTGATCGGCAACAACGAATATCAGCACTGGCCTAAACTAAGCACCGCGGTCAAAGATGTTGAAGGGATGTATGAGGTTCTGAAAAGCGTTTATGGCTTTCAGGACAGTAATATTTTTTTGTATAAAAACGCATCCCGCAGAGATATTCAGGAGGGGTTTTCCCAACTGAGAAAACATGCACGGGATCAGGACAATGTACTCATTTATTACGGAGGGCATGGCCATTTTGATGAAACGGACAGAGGTTATTGGGTGCCGGTTGAAGGGGCTACGGATGATGTTTTTGATTACATTTCAAACGACGATATTCTCGGCATGTTGGCCGCGATCAAGGCGAATCACAAATTTTTGATTTCTGATTCATGCTTCAGCGGAAACCTGCTCACCAAATCACGTGGCCTCCAAAAAAATGTGGATCCTCGCGCGAGCCGGTTTTTTCAGGAAAAATCACGATTGGCCAGTGTCCAGGGCATGACCTCTGGTGGCAATGAACCTGTTTCTGATGGCGGTGCCCAATGGGGCGGACATTCCGTGTTTGCTTTTCACCTGATTGCCCAGTTACGAGCCAATCATGATCCCTATCTCTCAGCCAGTATTCTGGGAAATAAATTAGCGGAACTGGTGGCAAATGACACCGCTTCCATGCATGGCGGAGGCGTGGGACAGACCCCTATCATTCAGCCCATCAAAGGTCAACGGGATCAGGGTGGTGAATTTTTCTTTTTAAGACAGGCCCAACTCGATAAAAAAATTGTCGTGGTGTATGTGCCTTCTGATAAAACTGAATTTGAAGAAACAACCCTGGAATCAAAAAATATCATTCAGAAGGCTATCACCGATAAATTAAGCAGTCTTGGATTCCCTTTTGATCCCATAACAGAAACAATTTCCGCCAGTGATTTGGGATCAAAACTCCCTGAAACGCTGAAACAAAAAGAGGCTGGAATCGCACTGGTTTTTCAGATTTCCGGAGAAATTATTCGTGAAGCAACACTGATGTGGCAGGGCAAGAGCCGACTGGCGGTTGGAATGGACGCCTATATTCTGGAAGATAGTCAATTGAAATTGATAGAACGGTATGAAATTCAACCACAGGTTCTTCCCATCAGAAAATGGGATGAATCCGCGGCTTTTCTGGGAACTCAATATCAGAGAACCGCTGAAAAGGTTGTCAAATACTGGTCTGAAGAGCGCCTGGGGCAATTCCTGTTCAACCTTGCGTTCATTCATTAATTTTCGCTTTCTTTCTCTAAAGCTGCTTTTTCCAATTTTGCCGCAAACTGCGTCATGATCATCGTGACCGAATCACGGATATGATCCTGAGTATAGGAGCGTATCAAATGGCTGATCTGCTCCAATCCCTGGCGCAGATTTCCCGGGGAGATAGGTTCGCCCAACCCCTCCAGATATCCTGCCCAGGATCCCGCGATCATCCATGTATTGATCACCAGTGCCCGACGTTCTGAAGGATCATTCATGGGTTTCATGAATCCGATCTCGCTCAATCTCACATAAAACGCATCAAGTTCCTCCACATATCGGAAATGTAACTGCCGATAAGCTTCTTTCAGTTTTTCATCTTTTTTTAACAATTGAGGCAGATCTCTAAAAAAGAAATAATAATCCCATAGCGCGGTAAACATCACCTGAATATAATCGGCAATTTCAGTCAAAGACATTTGCTGGTCCGAAAAAACGCTCCAACTCTTGCGCAGAATACTGTCCACTGTCCCGAATACTTCATAAACAATTTCTTCCTTATTTCTGAAATGATAATAAAGATTTCCCGGACTGATGCCCATGTATTCAGCAATATGATTCGTCGTGACATTGCTCACGCCATGCTTATTGAACAGTTCAATACTGCTTTTGATGATTCGGTCTTTGGTTTTCATAATACTCCTTCAAGCAAGATCGCCAAAATAGAATTATTGCTCTAATCTGTCAAACGGTAAGTGTAATTCAATTGACGGGTAATTATTGCGGGTGAATCACTTGGATTCTGATCACTTGAATAGAATGTCTCAGGTCGGGACCGTTTCACTGTTTTTTTTGAAAATTTCAGGGGTGTTCCTTTCCCAGAAAAAACCATTATGAAATCCCTGAATTTGTGGATTGGCCTGAATCATTTCAAGCCGTTTCATGGCCAGGCAGGCATACAATTCATCAATCTCGATTTGAGTGAAATTGCGCTTGAATTTTCGGGCGACGACTCCTGTGGTTCCTGATCCGGCAAACGGATCAAACACCAAATCATCTTCCCGGGAACTGGCCAGAATGAGACGGGCAATCAGTTTTTCCGGTTTCTGGGTAGGATGGATGGTGTTTTCCGGCATGGACCAGAAGGGTATCGTGAGGTCATTCCAAAGATTGGAGGGGTAGGTTTCCCTGAAACGTCCCTGGTCTGAATCAACCCAGTCCTTGGGTTGTCCAGAGTCATCCTTGTAGGGTGCAAGGACCCGGCGTTTCAACTTGACCGCCTCCACATTGAACACATACGAATCGGACATGGTCGCGAACCAGATGTCTTCAGAATTATTTTTCCAATTTTGTCGTGCTCCCCGCCCCTTTTCGCGCTCCCAGGTGATACGGTTTCTCACAATAAAATAGCGTTCCAAAACCCGTTGAATGGCTGAAGACGAGCGCCAATCTCCACACACATAAATAGAGGCATTGCTGGTGACAAGTCTGGGAATCTTTGAAATCCAGGAATCCAGCCAGAGTTCATAATCGGCGGAGGTCATTTTCGAAAAACTGGTCTGATTGAATTGCTTGTTCAGATTGTAGGGTGGATCCGCAATCACCAGTTGAAAGGAATGCTCAGGCAACAAATCCCAAAGTTCCATGACATTCTGACAGATTGTGCTGTTGAGAATTTCCTGTTTTTCAGCAGGAGCATGAAATGTTTTGAGATTCTGACGATATTGTTGCTTTTCTTCGTCATTCAAGCTGATAGTTTTGTTGCGGGAAGCCTTGGCTTTGCTGATTTTCTGAACCATTAAACAACTCCGGATGATTAATATTCAGGCAGAAAACGAATCTGGATACCAATTTCATCAATGGTTTTCTGTTCATAGATTGGCATGGTTTGAAAACGCGCCCCCTTCACCAGGATATCTGGTTTAATTTTCCTTAACAAATCAGCCACATCATTTTCATTAAAAATAATCACCCGGTCCACTGATTCCAACGACGCAAGCAATTCAGCACGTTCGTGCTCATTCAGCAGCGGAGATTCCCCCTTCTGGGACTTTATGGAAAAATCACTGTTGATGGCGACAATGGAAAATCCTTTGAATTGTTTCAACTGTTGTAAAAATTTCAGATGTCCTGAAGAAATGTTATCAAAATATCCATTGGTGAAAACCAGGGGACGAGATTGATTGGCAAGATCCTTGAGCAGTTGGGGAAGTGAAACAATTTTGACCGAACTTTGTCCATATTCCATGCGATGTAAGAGTTCTTCCTTTGTGAATGACACCACGCCCACATGCATGATTTCCATTCCTGCGGCAAGATTGGCCCAGAATGCGGCATGATGAACAGACGCCTTGCCAGACAACATGAAGGCCATCACACTGACTGTCATATCCCCGGCGCCGACCACGTCGAACACTTCCTGCGCTTCTGTTTCAAGAGTCTCATAATGTTGATCATCCTCGAACAAAAACAAACCATCCTTGTCGAGGCTGATCAACACATAAGCCAAAGCGGATTCTTTTTTAAGGATCCGGGCGGCTTTCAGCACATCATGGGCATTTTTCAGGGGAAATCCCACAGCAAGTTCCGTTTCCTTGCGGTTTGGTTTAATCAGGGTCGCACCGTGATATGTTTTGTAATCAGCCCCTGCACGAGGATCCACAATCACAGGAATTTCATGCTTTTTTGCCAAATCAATAATGCTACTGATGAGTTCAGCACTGAGCAATCCCTTGCCATAATCTGAAATCACCACCCCCTGAACCTGGGGAATCATGTGCTGAATCGAAGTTTGAATGGCGGGATAAGCAAAAACCAGTTTTTGAGGTTCCGGATCATAATCCATCCTCAGCAAATGATTATGTCCGGCAATCATTCGGTGTTTAACAATGGTGGGATATCCTGGAATAACAACCACATGACCGGAATCAATCTGGTGTTGTTTCAGAATAGACAAAACTTCCAGACCTGCGGAATCCTGACCGACGACTCCACAGGGAATCACTCTTGTTCCCAAAGCAGCCAGATTCATGATCACATTTCCAGCACCCCCCAGTCGGCTTTCATCCTTTTGAACCCGCAGAACCGGGATGGGTGCTTCAGGCGAGATGCGCTCAACAGTGCCCCAAGAATAACGATCAAGCATGATATCTCCCACGACCAGAATTGTGGGAGACTCGACTTGTTGCAGACTGGCTATTCGTTCCTGAAATTGATTCATTTTGTAGTCCGTGCCAGATATTTTTCAAGGGTCGCTTCAAAAGTCTGTAGAGGTTGAGCGCCGGAAAGTACTTCCCCATTGATAGTTTGCGAGGCCGCATCATAAAATCCCACCACAAATCCGGGAGTTCCATTGATCCCGAGTTCCTTTCCTTCTTCCAGGTGGCGGTTGACCTTGCTACGGTATTTTTCCTGATCCAGACAGGTTTCAAAGGTTTTCAACTTGGGGATTTTTATTTGTTTGGCATAAGATTTCAGATCCTTATTCTGTTGAGAACGTTGATTTTCAAACAATTTTTCATGCATTTCCCCAAAAAGTCCCTGATCACCGGCACATTCTGCGGCAATCGCGGCTTCATCGGCTTCTGTATGAAATGGTAACGGATAATGCTGATAGCCAAACGCTATCCTGTCTCCATATTTTTCAACCAGTTTATTAAGGGTCGGTTGAACTTTGGCGCAATATGGACACTGGTAGTCAGAAAATTCCAGTAGCATGACCTTTCCTTTAACATTTCCTCTTACATAGGAACTGTCCACTCGAGCTGAAACCAGAAATTCAGGAGGTGCCTGCAGATAGGATTTCACCCAGCCTTTTTCCTGAGCCATCTTATATTGAACCATGATTTGCTGCATCATCATCTGCTGTGTGAAATAATCTTTTATCTGGGGCGCCAATTGCTCATAGGTTCCCTTCTGGCTCAAATTATTCATGTCATAAAAACCACGGATTTGTGCCTCAGGAATCTCTACTTTGGGTGGTTGGATCTCAGGATGGGTCTTAGACAGTTCCTCCATGGAATACTCAACCAGAGCGATTTCCAGATTCTGATAAAATTCCTGCTCCAGATCATGAATTCTTTTATTTCTGAGAACTTCAAGCTGGATGGGTTTGCCATCGATTTCAGCGATGACAGGATTGGAAGAATACCTTGATGGTGCAGGTTCCGCGGCCTTTAGACCCCATAATCCTGAAAGGCCGGTTGTAACAATTACACCCAGGCAAATTCCTGTTAATAACATTTGTTTCCGCATAGTGATCTCCAGCTAAGGACCGAATTTTGACGCATGGCCGAAAATGCGGCCAACCCCTGATTTGTTATACAGTTTAAAAAAATAATTCATTACGGAATCATCTTCAAATGATCAATTCCTAATTTATTCATTGTCAGCGCAATTTTTGAAAGCACCCCTTATAAAGCTATTTTCCATAAGCGTTATGCTACTAAAGAATCCGCTAAAGGAGCAGACTTACTGCTTAGAATTATCTTGTCCACCGGTATATTTTCCTATAGAGTGGCCCCCTCTCGGGAGACTTGCCTTGATGAAACGCTTTGAATGAAGAATTTCTTCAATCAAATCAGCATTCGATGCACTTCCGGTGTAGATCATTTTAGACAGTGGTTCAAATCTGCTTATCCTGATTTCTGGCAACGTGGAAACATGTAGGCTAGACAGGATCAACTCTAACGGGGTTAGTGACACATGACACGAGAAATTAAAAAAGTGGTACTTTTGGGTGCAAACGGAACCATGGGTTTTGGTAGCGGGACATTGTTTACCGGAGCCGATTGCGAGGTGCATTTTCTGGCACGAACCAAAGCCAAGGCGGAAGAAGGTCTGATTGCGGCCAAGAAATTGGTGCGATCCAACACCGTCGGCAATAAGGTGACATTGGGATCATACGATAAAGATCTGGAAAAAAGTGTGGCTAATGCTGATTTGATTTTTGAAGCGGTTGCTGAAGATTTCCAGATCAAAAGTGAATTTTATGAAAAAATCGATCAATGCCGTCGACCGGATTCCATTGTAGCGACGGTTTCATCAGGTCTTTCCATCACAAAACTTGCGGAACCCCGCAGTAAATCATTCCAAAAACACTTTTTGGGACTCCACTATTTCAATCCCCCCCATGTGATTACGGGAACAGAAATTATCCTGGGTAAGGAAACAGATCCGACTCTGATTGATTTTCTGATAGATTGGTGTGCTAAAAACCAACAGCGAGTGATGGTCAAAACCTTTGATCGTCCAGGTTTTGCAGGCAACCGTGTGGGTTTTAAAGTCTTGAACGAAGTCGCTCAACTGGCTGAAAAATATGGCCCGGCTTATATGGATGCCATTATCGGCCCTTATACAGGACGAGCCATGGCTCCTCTGGCAACCATCGATCTAGTGGGATGGGATGTTCACCGGGCAATTGTGGATAACGTGATCGATAATGTCACTTCAGAATCGGATGAGGCTTTTGCGACCTACCACATGCCGGAATACATGCGTGATCTGCTGGAAGATGGAACCTTGGGTAACAAAAGTGGCAAAGGCTTTTTCAAACGGGTTGAAAAGGAAAAATTTGTGCTGGATATCGCCACTGGTGATTATGTGCCTGTCTCTTCGGTGAGTGTGCCCAAGCCTGCGTTCATCAAGGAAATGAAATTTCTCCATAATGTTGGAAAATACAAGGAAGCCATGAAAATCTTTGCTGAGGCCGAAGGTCCTGAAGCGTTGATTGCCCAGAAAGTTATTGGTGGTTACATCAGCTACAGTTTTCATCGGGTTGGCGAAGTCACTGAAGATATCACGGCCATCGACATGATCATGGGAATGGGCTTCAATTGGGCACCTCCCAGCGTGTTGGTTGATACGATTGGTCTGAAGGAAACCGTGGCTATGATGGAAAAGGCAAAGGTGTTAGTGCCCCTGGCATTGTCCAAAGCTTTAAGCAAAAACTCCAAGAAGCCATTTTTCAATCATCCTCAGGTGAATATTGGGAAGTTCTTTGTCGCAAAGTAATTCTGATCAAGTCCAACTCGCTGAATTTTTTTATACATTAAGGAGAAATCATGGGTCAAAAAGTATATGTTTTAGGAGGATATCAAACGGATTTCGGCCGAAACTGGAGCAAGGAAAACAAGCATATTGTTGCCATGTTCCGTGAAGCGGTCAACGGCGCATTGCAATCCACCAAAGTGGAAGCCAAGGATATTGAAGTCGCACATGTAGGAAATTTTGCTGCTGAACTCTATGCCATGCAAGGACATCTGGGCGCGTTTTTTCTGGAAGCGGATCCTGCGTTTGCAGGGTTGCCAACCTACCGTCATGAAGCCGCCTGTGCCTCTGGCAGTATTTCCATTCTTGCCGCATCCGCTGAAATCGAAGCAGAACGCTATGAAGTCGCCTGTGTGCTCGGTGTAGAACAAATGAAAACCGTTCCCTCCAAAATCGGTGGAGATTATCTGGGGACTGCCGCATGGTATGATCTTGAAGCCAAAGGCATTGAGTTTCCTTTTCCTAAATTGTTTGGGAAACTGGGTGATGAGTATGACAAGCGCTATGGCTTAAAATCTGAACATCTTGCCGGAATTTCCGCTATCAATTACGCAAATGCGAAGCTGAATCCAAATGCTCAGACCCGCACCTGGTACATGAACCTGAGTCAAGCAAATTCCAAGGATGATACCAATTCCGTGATTGGCGGTATGATTCGACTGAGTGATTGTTCACAGGTGACTGATGGCGCGGCCGCAATTATTCTCGCTTCTGAAAAATATGCGACCAAATACGCCAAAAAACACGGATTGAACTTGAAGGATATTCCCTACATCAAAGGTTGGGGGCATCATACATCGTTCATCCGCTTTGAAGATAAAGTCGCGGAAAGCAAGGATAATCCTTACATTCTGCCACATGTTCGACAAACCGCGCTCGATGCCATGAAACGTGCTAAAATCGCTGATGTGAGTGGACTTGATGGTTTGGAAACACACGATTGTTTCACCACTTCAGAGTATATGGCGATTGATCACTTTGGTCTCACCAAACCGGGAGAAAGCTGGAAAGCAGTGGAAAATGGTACCATTGCTCTGGATGGAAAATTCCCGATCAATCCAAGTGGCGGATTGATTGGCGCAGGACATCCTGTGGGTGCTACCGGGGTCCGTCAGGCTCTGGATGCCTATAAACAGGTGACTGGAACAGCCGAGGATTATCAGGTCAAAGGCGCGAAAAACTTTGCGACCTTGAATATCGGTGGTAGCGGCACCACCAGTGTCAGCCTCATCATCGGGCGCTGATTTCCCTTCATGACAGGCAGATCACAGGGTCTGCCTGCTCTTCTCCTCACAGTTTATTCATCCCCACAGGTCTATACTCGCTTTCTTGGAACAGTTATTTTTCACGAACAAGTTGAGTGCTATTGAACTTTATGCAACCGTTCAGTTCACCCGAATTTTCGTAAAAAACGGAGTGAAAATTTCGTTAAGAAAAGGAAACCAATATGGAAAAAAAGCAAAAAACGATATTGATTACAGGAGGAAGTGGTGGCATTGGTCGGGAAATTTCCAGAAAATTTCCACCTGTGCAGGTGTATTTTACGCAACCAGTTTAAACTCAAGGACATGATGCTTAAACCAGGTTGGATATTCCTGATTCTTTTTTAAGGCCGTCACCGAAGCCAAGGCCACACTCCCT
>JADFZZ010000057.1 GCA_015232315.1 SAR324 cluster bacterium
TTGACACATGGCCGAAAATGTGCGCAATGTCATCAACTTAAGCATTCTGAAGGGTACTGTGTTTCAATTCCCCCTTGGTTCAAGGGGGTTAGGGGGATGTAATTCCGAGCGTTAAATCCCCCATGCCCCCTTTGAAAAGGGGGACTTCCCGGCGACGAATTCCTTAAGTTGACGACATTGAAAATGTGCCCCCCTGTTTGTCTGCCGTCACAAGCGTGGATGTTGTTCGAGGAGGTAAGACTGCTATGAATGGTGACAGGGATTGGCTTTTTACTGACCGCATTTGGGGGAGACTGGGCGGTCTCCCTGTGATTCAAATGACTTCGAGAGTTTTTACTTCTTCCAGAATTGAATTTTTCTGCTCTTCAGAAATGTCGAGGAACCTTAAGCCGACATCCCAGGCTTCGTAGTCATCCGCAAGGGGTTTTCGCCAGATGACCTTGCCTTTGAGTTTAAGCGGGGTCTGCTCAATAAATGCAAACACATCTTCTCTCTGGAAATAGATTTCCACAGTGATGATCGCGTTCGCTGGCAGTTTTACGCCAATTTCAATGTGGAGTCCACTCAGGGAAATATCCTTGGTATGACCTGCCAGATGCGGCATATCTTCACGGATATAGATCTGAATCGGACTTTGAAGAGGCCAGCGTGGGTCTTCGCCTGTTTCAACAAAACGGTTACTGTCAATATCCATAATTGAATCCTTGATAGGTTTGATATTTTTCCTCACTGTTACTCAAAACAACGGGCATTTTACAAATGTCTCAATAACCTGCCAGCGGTTTTTTTGCATAATTAGATTATTTTTGTTCCAGCCTTTTACCTGAAAGTCGAAATCTGGTCACGAGTTGGTACAGTTTTGATTCAATGAACACATCCAGCAACCGCTGATCAATATGATGATCCTTGGCTTCATAGCCCAGAATATCGAGTGCCCGATCCACGGGAACAGCTTTTTTATAAGGCCGGTCCAGAGCTGTCAACGCATCATAAATATCCGCAATAGTCATCATTTTGGACTGGATTGGAATTTGTTCTGATTTAAGTCTGAGTGGATATCCACTGCCGTCCAGTTTTTCATGATGGGCATGAGCGATATCAGGGACATTGCTCAGATTTTTAGTCCAGGGAATAATCGACAGGAATTTATAGGTATGCGTTACATGCGATTCAATTTCCTTGCGATCCTGAGGATTGAGGGATCCTTTGGGTACAGACAGCGACGCGGTTTCTTCCGCAGTGAGATAGGAACGGGGCATGTTGAACATACTATAAAAATATTTTTTGTGAATTTCCTCCAGTTTTTCAAAGCCGCCCTGGGACAAAACTGTTGGTTCATTGCAGCGGATAATGAATTTAAGGAATTCATCAAGTTCTTTGAGCTGGTCTTCCATTTCACTGTGGGTTTCCGCAAAATAGGCCAGTGCTTCCTCTCTTGTTTTTGTCTGAAAAAATTCCAACTGTTTGCGTGTGTAATGCAATTCGATGGATTGTCGGATGATACGAAAACGGTCCATGACAGTTTGCTCTTCGCTGGGATAAAGTTTTTTCGACTTCAGCAGAACTTTTTCCCGAACCCCGATTTTCCCGAAATCATGCAACAGGGACGCATAGCGGATTTCATGCAATTGATCGTCTGTGAACCGGATACTGGCAAAATCGCCCGTAGACAGTCGGTTGATCTGTTCCGCCAAAGCGACTGTGAGGGTCGCGACACGGCTGGAATGTCCAGAGGTGGTAGGGTCTCTGGATTCAATAGCTTTCACACTGGCGTTGATGAAACCATCAAACAAAACCTGGATGGAATCCAGCAAACGCGCGTTTTGCAGGGCAACCGCAGCCTGTGAGGCAATAGATTCGACAGATTTGACATGCTTGTGTGTGAAAGAAACCACCTGATCCAGAATATGTTCCGGATTCTCAAGTTTGGAATACTGCTTTTTCTTACAGTTGATGAGCTGAATAACGCCAATGACCGTGTCATCGTTATTTAGCATGGGAACTGTCAGCATGGATTGGGTGCGATAGGCAATGCTTTTGTCAAATTCCCGTCCTGCCCAGCCATATTCAGCATTCTCATCAATATAATAGGCATCATCAATCAACAACGATTGTTTGGTCAAGGCCACATAGCCATAAATTGATTTCTTTGTGAGGTCGAGAGGGAAGCTACGGAATTCAATTTTTCTGGATTCGTTTTTTGCCACCTGAAAGCGGAATCGTTTGTTATGAAAATAATTTTTAGGATCTTCAGGAACATCTGGAATAGGTTCAATCAAATACAGACTGCCACCATCCGCATGGGTGATTTCCATTACTTTAGTGACAATCAGGTTCAGCAATGTATTGAGATTTTTTTCAGCGGACAGGGCCACACCGATTTCGTTCAGACGGGTTAATTCAAACGCCTGATAGTCCACCTCATTTTCCAGTTCATTGAGCCGGATGTTTTTTTGAATTCCGTGGAGTGTCGTGAGCAGTGCGTAATTCCATCGTGCGGGTGACAGCTCTGGTGAAACGACATGAATAAAAAAGTCAGGGGCTTCCCTGGGAGAAAACGTACCTGTCGTATCCAGCACAATCACGCCATACCATTGCGGTTCTGCAAACTCAGGTATTGTCCAACTCAAATAATCTGTATCGGACATGATAAACACTTCTGGCGTGGGATCAGTCGTGCCCAACTGAGACAGATCCGTGAACATCTCCCTGATCAACTCATTAACCGGAAGTTGAAAATCTATATCGTTCAGAAATTTCATGTTTTCATGAAACATGATTTTAAGGGTTTCCATGAAGCTCCTTGAATGGCCCACCGACAATTTACGGGATTAATGGTTCACTCGATGTATGTTTTCTAGCAAGTCCCCAAAGGCTTGTAAACACCACAAATCAGGATTTTGCAATAAAATATTGTTGTACCTGTTATCCATGCGCTTTTGAGTGGTGTCCGCAACGGAGATAATGTTCCGCTTGAGTCATCCTGATGATGGTACAAATGTCAGAATGGATTGTATGCTTGATATTATGATGTTGATATAAAAAGTTTTTTTCAATAGGTCAAATGTCGGATAGTATTGATGCATTTTTCATGTCAACCATAACTCGTTTTCTTTATTCATGACCCGACGTTAACCATTGATGGTATGACAAAAAGGTCGTAAATTTACAATATTTTCATTCAGGAGTAATATGAAGAAACTCAAATGGCTCACTCTTGTTCTTGTGGTTTTGTTTGCCACGGCCTGTGCGGACACCGGGGACTCAGAAAGTTCAGATAGCGATTCCAGTGAGGACTCCGAGCTTTCCCTGTCAGATAATGATTCTGAAAGCAGTGATGATTCCGGAGAATCAAAAGTAAGCACAAATGGTTTGAAAAAAAGCCACAATACCGGTCAGAATTGTCTGGGATGTCATGTGTCGGGCGGCAAAGGGGAAGGAATTTTCACTGTTGCGGGGAGTGTGTATAATTTGGGCGGCACACAAAGCAACCCTAACGGAAAAGTAACGCTTTATGACCAGTCCAATGGACAAGGTTCTGTCATTAAAGTGATTGAAATTGATGGGAACGGGAATTTTTATACCACCGAAAATATCGACTTTGGTTCGGGACTCTATGCGATTGTGCAGAGTAGTTCGGGAAACACCACCACCATGGCATCGGCAATCACCAGTGGTGCCTGCAGCAGTTGTCATGGAAATACTGTAGGCACTATCAAAGTAGAGTGATGGGGGGATGTTATTTATCCAGTGAGTCTGACATTGCGCAGGCTTCAGGGTGAGGTTTTGCACAGGCCTCAGAAAATGCGGTGATCGCCTCCTGTTTTTTGTTCAGTTTTACAAGCACCAGGCCTTTGGTATACAGGGCTTGAGCAATCCCCTCCTGAGGGGGATTCGCGTTGAGAAAGCTTTCAAGATCAGCCAATGCCTGTGGATAGGATTTCAGGGCAAGGTATGTGTTTGCGCGAAACATCAATCCTTTGGATTCTGACGGTCGTTGTTTGATATAAGTGCTGAAATCCTCCAGCGCCCCTTCAAAGTTTAGAACCTTCATGTAAGTGACCCCCCGATTGAAAACAAACGCTGGATCTGAAGAGAGCTTCAAGGCGGTGTTCAGATCTGTCAGTGCCTGTGGAAACTGATCATTGTAAGCATAAGCGACACTTTTAAGGTTGTACAGGTAAGGATTTTCTTTCTGATTCTGAAGCAGTTGATCAATATCCCCAATGGCCTGCCGGTAACGTTCGCTGTAAAGATAGGCATACGCCCGGGCTTGCAGGCTGTCGCTGTCACCGGAGTTACCATCGAGAGCTTTGGTGAAATCAGCAATAGCCTTGTTGTAGTTGCCCATGGCCAGATATGCCATGGCACGGTTTCGGTAAAGTTCCTTAAGGCCTGGAGCAAGATCAATGGCTCTATCATAAATATTGATGGCTTCCTGATAATTTTTAGCAGAAAACTGGGTATTGGCCTCCGCATTGAATTCAGCAACGCCGGGACGGTTGATCCAGTACAAACCCACCCCATTCAAACTTGCCAGGACAAACATGAGCAAAATGAACGCTGTTTTGGAAAATCCTGAAAAATGGCCTTTTGCTGAGGAGACTCTTGCGTATTTCATAGTACCTTTTTTTTGATGGATCAAACGGGAAAATGCGTTGTCAGTGACTGTAACTTTCTTTAGCAGGTAACATGTGAAATCAAAATCGGCAATTAAAAAAAACACAACCAATCGTTGGCTCCTTTCAGAAACTGTGACAGGTTGACAGTTTGAATGTGTCTTCCTGACAGAGCAAGGTACGAGCGACGAGGGACCTTAAAACATCGTGTATACGATCTCTCCGTATCCGTTCTCAATCTACGGGTAATTGTAACACCAGGTATCAATTCCTTGTTGATGTTACAAAACATGAGTCCATACGGAATGGCAAAAGAATAAGTTGTAAAAGTTTGCTCGTGCCCTACGTCCCGTGGGGGCACGTTATCCACCAGGCGAAGCTCTGCTTCGCACCCACCGGAGGTGGGGCATGGAACGGTTACGAACGTCCCGTTCGTAACCAGAAAGTTTCCTATGTTATTTTTTGAACGTTCCCACACTATTCCTGAATAACAGGTCTGTTGAACAAAATCTTGATTTGTTAACCATCTATTGTCAGTTTATGTCCTTTCTTATCACTTTAGAAGTATGACTCAACGCTGTGTTGATCCGCCAACGTCCACTAAATCATCACAATATTAATTATCCCCATGAAGTCTCTCTGTATGAAATCATTATCCGGTTTGTTGCTGGGAATGCTGTTGTGTGTGTCCCTTTCCTGGGGACAAACCCCAAAACGTTCGACAGTTCCCGCTTCCAAGGGGACGCCTCGGTCCGAGGTTCGTGAAACAACGGTTCAAACGCTTTCACCTCAATCTGATCCTTCGTTGGCTACCCAATCCAAGCCATCTGAGAACACTTCCGAAGGACGGAAAAACAAGGATTTTTCCGAGGATCTCCCGGCAACCCCCGAAGAAAAACCAGAAAAAAAAGACCGTCGTGAGGAAAATGCCGACAGGTCTGCCACGATTGTAAAACAGGATTTATCCCCTTTGGAAAAATTACTGCAGCCCACCTTAACCCTGGGGTTGTATCCGCCGGGAACTCAGCCGCCCTTACGACAATTGGGTTATGATCAGTTACGCACGGATCGGTTTTTGTTTGACCCCGTGGCGAATCCGGCACTGCCGCGAGAATATCAATTGGGACCGGGAGATGAAGTGATCCTGTATGATAGTCTGGGACAGATATTTGCGTCGGGCAGTCAGTCCTTGCAGGTGAATTCCAGCGGGATGCTGCATATTCCAGGCGTTCAAGCCTTGTCGGTCTGGAATATGAACCTATCCCAGCTCAATGAAGAATTGAAGAACAGAACCAAATTTCTCTCGGCCACCCTGGGCCAGTTACGTTCCATTCAGGTGAATGTCCTGGGGGAAGCCAATCAACCCGGCTTACACCGTGTTCCCGCCATAGCGTCCGTCCATAATATTTTATCGTTGGTGGGCGGCATCAAAAAAACCGGGAGTCTCAGACAGATTCAATGGAAGCGTGGAGAAAAACTGATCCAGGAAATTGATCTGTACCCCTATTTTTTACAGGGCCATTCCTTGGAGAATGTTCACATGCAGAGCGGTGACACTTTGTTTATTCCCTTGCTGAAAAACGTGATCGCCGTTGCCGGTGAAGTCCGGAGAACCGGAATTTTCGAATTAAAGCAGGAAACAACCCTGGAACAAGTGCTGGAGCTTTCCGGTGGGCTGTTGCCCACGGCTCATGCCGAACGCATCATGGTGGAGCGCCTCAATTCTGACGGCATTAAATCCTTTGAAACGCTGAGTCTGTCACAAAAATCGACCATCCAATCCTACGATATCGTACAAGTGTATCCGGTGGCCGATCAACGACAGCATTATTTCACTCTGGTCGGTCCTTTCAGCAACCCGGGGAGTTATGAGTATAAACCTGGATTGACCTTGGCGGAAGCGTTGCGACAGGGGGGGGAATTGTTGGATCAGGTCTATCTTGAGAAGGGACAGATTCAACGGTTTGAGTATGTGGAAAATCAGCCAGTGCCTCAACCTCAAATTATGTTGTTCTCTTATGCGGATGTTCTGCAAAAAAAAGAGATTGGCAATATGCTCATCCTGGACAAGGATGTGATTCAGTTGTTTCCGATCAATAATATGGTTTCCGTGAATGGCGAGGTGACTCAGCCCGGTTCGTATAAATTTATCCCCGGCATGACGATTGACGATTTGCTGTTTCTGGCGTCGGGGGTGAAAAATACAGCCTACCTGGGTCGGGTGGATATTATTCGCGAGTCGTTGGGATCTCCACGAAAATTGATTCGGGTGAATTTGTTTAATCCGGAAATGTTGCAAACCCCCCTGGAACCCATGGATAAGGTCACGGTCTTTGATGATAAGGAAAATAGACAGACGATCACCGTTCAGGGAGAAGTGCATGCTCCGGGTATTTATCCCTATTATGAGGGCATGAGCCTGGAGGATGCGGTGTTTCTCGCCAGTAATTTCACCAAGAACAGTTACAGGGACCGGATTCATGTGCAACGTCGATTTCAGGATGGAACCCGAGAATTGTTTAATATCACGCCGGCTGATTATACCCATTTTATTTTGCGTCCGGATGATGTGATCCTTGTTCATGGGCTGGATGTGATTCCTGCAAAACATGTCAGCATCCAGGGGAGCCCGGTACGAAATCCGGGAACCTATCCCTTTATGGACGGCATGAAAATCAAGGATCTGCTGTTTGTGGCAGGAGGACTGAATAACAAATCCATTGATTCCCACGTGTTGGTCAAACGCTGGCACTATCAGAATGATATTCTGACACGGGAATCGATCCAGGTGAGAATGGACCCCCTCACCTTCGAGACAACGCCACCCCTCATTTTACAGGAAGATGACGCGGTCTTTCTGCGACAACGCGCCGATTATCGCATACCGGGATTCGCAACAATTGCTGGAGAAGTTGTTTTTCCG
Organism: SAR324 cluster bacterium; assembly: GCA_015232315.1. Taxonomy (NCBI): domain Bacteria; class Deltaproteobacteria; species SAR324 cluster bacterium. The sequence continues at coordinate 7,543 of JADFZZ010000057.1, forward strand.
GGAGGCTATGAAATCAGTCCGGGTGACCGGATTTCGGATCTGCTGGAGAAGTCCGGTGGACTTTCCAACAAAGCGTTCTTGCCGGGCGTTATTTTTACCCGAAAATTGCTGAAAATCCGGGAAGATGCCACTGATCAACGCTTACAACGGGATATTGAGCGATCTCTGTTGAAAAGCACGGTGGAAGCCTCATCCAGTATCACGTCTCCCGAAACCCATTTGCAGGCACTGGCCGCAGTCAGATCCTCTCTCAATCCACAGACACAGACACAGACACAGACACAGGTTGAAACGCAAGAAGAACTTTCGCAAGAAGAAGCCAGCAAAAAAGTGTCACAAAAAGAAGAGAGTAGAATTCAAGAACTAAATCTTGGCCGGATTGTCATCGATATGGAGGATTTGGAAAAGTTTAAAGGTGGTCCGGAAAATTTTGAACTCATGGATGGTGACACGCTCACGATTCCGCCGCTGATCAATACCGTCCTGGTGAAAGGAGAAGTTCGTGGGGAAGCGTCCTTTTTGGTCCGCCCCGAGACCACGGCCTGGGATTACCTGGAGATGTTGGGAAATCCAGGATCATTGGCTAAAATCGAGGACACCTATGTCATTCGGCCCAATGGTTTTGTGATTTCCGATTTGGATCATTATACGATTCGAGAGGGGGATATCATTGTGGTTCCAGCCGATCTGTCACCACGGGAAAGTACTTTAAAGGAAACCGCTACCGTGGTGGATATCATCTTCAAATCCCTTGCCACGATCCTGACGGTGGTGGTGCTGGCCGTGACCTTGTAGCGACGGATACCATGACCGAAGGGCCTCTTCATATTTTGCAGATGAATGGACGTGCTGATCTGAGTGGCGGCCCCGTTTACATGGTTCGACTGATTCGGCATTTGCCGCAACACTGGCGGCATACGGTGATGTGCCCTTCGGTGACTACCGGGATTCTTCCTGAATTGAAAACCTGCCCGAATGTCCGGTTGGTCCTAAAAAATCTGCGCTATTTGTCCATCCTCCAACTGATTCAACTGCTGGTCTGGGTTCGGCGGGAAAAATTCGATTTGATCCATTCCCACGGAAAAGCCGCCGGCATTTATGCCCGAATTATTGGCCGGCTCACGGGGATTCCTGTCATTCATCATTTTCATGGAATCCATTATCGGCAGTACTCTTCCTGGTTGCAATGGCTGTATCTCAAGCTGGAAAAAAAGCTCACCCAATGGTCTGCCAAGGTGATCTGTGTTTCAGAAAGCGAACATCAGGAAGCGCTGGCACTCCGCTTATTTCAAGCGCATCACGCCGTTGTGATCAAAAACGGAGTCAATCCGGAACAATTTGTCCATAAAACGGCGCAGTCGCTGGAACTTCGTCAGCGCCTGGCAATTCCCGAACAGGCCCGGATTCTGCTGTCTGTCACGAGGATGTGTTATCAGAAAAACGTGGAATTGATGCTGAAAATCCACGAGCGCTTATGCACCGTTTATCCCTCCCTGTATCTATTACTCCTTGGTGTCGCGGCAGATGATCCGGCTTTTCGGCAAAGTGCCGGGAGTTCCTCAGTCGTGCATCAGATCATTCCCTTGATACAGATCCAGGATGTGAGTCCTTATCTGAACCTGGCCGAGGTGTATCTCAATACCTCGCGCTGGGAAGGCATGTCCCTGGGGTTGATTGAAGCCATGGCGACAGGACTTCCCGTGGTATTGAGCGATGTGGTGGGCAATCGGGATGTGTTGCGAAAAATCCGGCAACCGGGTTTTTTGATCCCGGAGGAGAATATTGACGAATATGTCCGGCAAATTACCTACTTGCTCGATCATCCGCAGGCCGCCTCACAGATCGGCCAAAGTTTGCGTCAGTTGATTTTACAGGAATATACCATTCAGCAAAACGCGGATGCCATCGCTCAATTATATACCGACATTTCCGCGGGTGGATGGGATTGTGCTTAGTGTGACGCTTTGGGGCGTGATCGCGTTTGGCGTTCAGACACTATGCGGTTTGCTGTTGCCCGTCCTGTTTTCCCGTCATTCTCAAATTGAACTGTATGGTTCGTTTTCCTTCTTTTTCTGGTTGATCCATCCCGCGATGTGGCTGGATTTTACCGGAAATCTGAATGCGGGACTGTTGAGTCGTCTGCCGCGCATATCCCGCTTTCATTTCAGTCAAGTGGCTCGTTATTACAGTGCCACCATTCTCTGGTGGTTCCTGATCTGGGCAGGGATGTGGGTTGCGGTCCGGTGGGAAGCTGTTTCGTTTTTTTCGGAGTGGGAATTGGTGGGATTGCTGGCTGTTCCCGTGATGGTCGCCATCGGCTACTATGGTGTGGTGCATCAATATTATCAGCAAAAACTGACAGCCGTGTACCACTACCAAATTCTGCTGGGAATCTCCTGGGTGGCTGGCATAGGGCTTTTTTCAGAAACGCAGTCTCTTTCACGAGCCACATGTTATAGTACCTTGGGGACAGGACTGTTGTTTGTGTGGATCACTTTCAGACACCTTTCCCTGAGCCTTGAACCTCCTGGACGGAATCTAAATTTAAATCAGGAATTGGTGGATAAGCAGACTGACGCGGAAGTGGTTTTAGCCCGGCAAAAACCATGGACGGCGGTTTATGGATGGAAAAATTATGTACGGGATACGGGCCGCAGTCTGACCCAACAATCGTTGTTTTTTTTTCAAACCGCGTTGGGCATCATGGCCTTGCAGGTGGATCGTTTGCTGATTGCCCATTTGTTTTCCTGGACGGTGGTTTCCTGGTATGTCATTCCCATCGGCCTGCTGTTCAAATATCCCGCCCTGGTCTCGTTTTTCAACAAGCCATTGATCACCCGACTCTCGTTTATGTTGCATCAGGAACAGGACACCGCGAATGGTTCCCCACGTAAGGATTCCATTTCTTCGCAATATCCAGAGGTACAACGCTGGTTCCTGATAATTTCCCTGGGAAATCTGGTCTGTGGAAGTTTGCTGATGTATGGCGTGATGTGGGTCTATCAGCCGCTGGTGTCATGGTGGCTCACCCCTGAATTTGCCCGGGAATCGTGGGTGGTGGTTCGTCCTGTCATGGTTTGTTTACCCTATGCGGTGCTGATGATGACCGGTCAAATCTTCATGGTGGCCTTGAAACAGGATCGTTTGTTCAACGGTGTGAGCATTGCCTGTACCGTATTCCATTGGGGAATGCTGGGACTGGGGGGCTATCTCCGGGGCCTCAACGGCATTGGCTTGGGGTTCGTAGCGGAAGCACTGACCGGCCTGGGACTGCTGTTTTATTTAAGCTGGATTTTCGGTGTGTTCCGGTTCGTCCTGGGAGTGGCGGTGATGTCTTTCATTTTTTGGAATTTGGCGTTGTTTGAAACAGGATTAACTTTTTTTAATCTGGATTTCATGTAACGGATCTAAGCGTTTCTACATGGGATGATTCACTTATCATTTTTATCAATAACTGAATTTGTCCTTGCATCTTGTGGGGCGCATGAATATCCACTTTTTTCATTTAGAGGGCGTGACCTTGCATTAATTTGGAAAATCACGAATGGTACGCAAGGGACGCAACTTGGCCCGAATGAAAAACCTTCCTAAAAAGGCTCGAATGATGATAACAATCAGGAACATTGGTATGTGTTAAAAACACATCACCGATGAAATCAGTATGTTGAAAAAGCATTGCATTTCAAATAGTTTCCCATTTTCAATCCCACTTATCAGGGGTTGATCAAGTGGAACTGTATGACTCCAATTCATCCCTTTCTTCCCGTCAACCGTTAGTCCCATTCCCGATGCGAATATCCCGGGTGAGTTGAAAGAAATCCCAGGAGATTATCACCGGGAAAATCGCCTAAGTACTGCACCCCATAAGTCAGGCAACAATGTCTGGACTTATGCGGATCCGTATGTTCTCGTGGTTGTCCTTCCCGCGCAGGCGGGAATCCAGCCCCCTGTCTGAAGGACTGGATGCCTGCCTACGCCGGCATGACAAGTTTGCGTAAGTCCTGATGTTGTTCAATTGATGGGGCGTTGTACTAAGTTTGTTCTTGCGTTTTGGGATGAGCCGGAATATCCATTTTCTCTATTGAAAGTAGGTAGTGTTGTTTTGTTCTGAAAACCCGAAGATAACACAAAGCTTGACAGGGATGAAATGGGGACTGAAACGGAGGTCGCGATGTTTAACGACAATATTTTTGAACAATGGCTGGATAACCAGGCCAATCTCCTGATCACCAAAATCGGCGATGGCGTTGGGCTTTCTTCAGAGGAGATGATGATTTTGGTCCTGAAAGCTCAAAGCAATCATTTTCATCATCTGGATCAGGAACTGCGGGAAGAAATCCAATTGGTCCGGGAAGAAATTCATGAAGAATCCAAACGTAGCCGGGAAGAAATTCATGAAGAATCGAAACGCAGTCGGGAGGATTTCCGGCAAGAAATCCAATTGGTCCGAGAGGACATGGATCGGCGCTTTGAACAGGTCGATAAACGATTTGAACAGGTCGATAAACGTTTTGAACAGATCGATAAACGTTTTGAACAGGTCGATAAACGCTTTGATGCCCTGATTGCCCGGATGGATCGGTTTATGCTTTGGTCCTTGGGACTGACGGTTTCCTCCACCTTCCTCATTCTCGGATTCATGTTTACCCAGTACAAATGAATATTACGGGTGTGCCCGCTTATGAATATGCGTCCCGGTCATTGACATTGATCGCACCCAACTGATTTATTAATGGGAAAAAGACCAGACAAAATGCTTCACATCAAACGGAACCACTGCCCTTCGAGTGGGACGTCCTGAACCCAGGCTGGAGTCAGTGCGAAACTTCCCAATCCCGCTGAAATTCGACTTGCCTCTGCCTGGATATGGATTTCAATGGAGGAAAAAAGAGGAGATCGCCCAAGATCAAGACCGAAACAAGCTCCCTTAACGATTCAGGACCGACTGTCTGATGCACGACAACGCCTACAAAAACCTTTTCAGCCATCCGGAACTGGTGAGAGATTTACTCCAGGGCTATGTCGACGAAGCGTGGGTGAAACA
>JADFZZ010000058.1 GCA_015232315.1 SAR324 cluster bacterium
CGGAAAGTATTGAGACCTTGAAAAATCCGTATGTCCTGGAGTTTTTAGGGTTGCCGGAAGTATCTACGTTGCACGAAAAACAGCTTGAATCCGCAATCATCACCCACCTGCAAACCTTTCTTCTGGAGCTTGGTAAAGGCTTTGCCTTTGTAGCCCGTCAGAAACGTATGCGCTTTGAAGATACTGACCATTATGTTGATCTGGTCTTCTATAACTGCATCCTCAAATGCTATCTGCTGATTGACCTTAAAATGGGTGAGCTGTCCTATCAGGATGTGGGGCAGATGGATGGCTATGTCCGCATGTTTGAGGATCTGTACACCGCACCTGATGACAACCCCACTATTGGTCTTATTCTGTGTGCGGAAAAGAATGAAGCCGTGGCGAAGTATTCTGTTCTGAGTGACCGCAAACAGATTTTCGCCTCAAAGTATATGCTGTACCTGCCAACCGAACAGGAATTGGCGATTGAACTGGAGCGGGAACGACGCTTGATTGAGGCTTATCTGGCTGAACAGGAAGATAAATGACGTTGACCGTTAACCGATCACTGTTGACCGAAAAATACGGTGAACGAAACCCGTTTTCCGATCACCGTTAACCGTTGACCGAAAATTACGGAGAACGGTCAACGGGGAACGGAGAACCCATTTATAAAAAGGAATAATCATGGACAAAATGAAGATGCAAACCCCCAATTTTGTGAACGAAAACATCAAAAAAATCGCGGAACTATTCCCCAACTGCATCACCGAGACAATTTCCACAGTCAACGGTCAACGGCAAACGGTCAACGGAATAGACTTTGACCAGTTACGGCAAGAGTTATCAGCAAGTCTGGTCGAAGGCACCCAGGAACGATACACCTTGAATTGGCCCGGTAAAAACGAGGCGATTCTGACTGCGAATGCCCCGATTGCCAAGACTCTGCGGCCTTGCAAGGCAGAGAGTGTGGATTTTGAGAACACCCGTAACGTCTATATCGAAGGTGATAATCTGGATGCGCTCAAACTGCTTCAGGAAACCTACCTGAACAAAGTGAAGATGATCTATATCGACCCACCCTACAACACCGGCAATGATTTCATTTATGAAGATGATTTCGCGGAAGATACGGAAGCATTTCTACAACGTTCCAATCAGAAGGATGAAGAAGGGAATCGGCTGGTTGCCAATACAGAAGCGAATGGACGGTTTCATTCCGATTGGCTGACGATGATCTATCCGAGGCTGAAACTGGCAAGAAACCTGTTGAGAGATGATGGAGTTATATTTATTTCGATTGATGACAATGAGATAACAAACTTGCGGAAGGTTTGTGATGAAGTGTTTGGGGAAACAAACCGCTATTGTACTTTTTCATGGAAACGAAGAAGTGGAGCAATGGATTCTGTCAATAATGTTAGCTCTGATCATGAGTATGTTGTCTGTTATGGAAAAACCCAAGGTAAACTAAACGGAGTCAAGCGATCCTATGAGAGATACTCAAATCCAGATAATGATCCAAGAGGACCTTGGATTGCAGATAATCTTAGTGCAGGCAAACCTGGAGGTAATACTTATTACGCTGTGATAGATCCTGAAAATGGTAATGCCTATTGGCCTCCAAAAGGAAGATATTGGCCTTACAGCCCAGAAACAATGTCTTCAAAAATAAAAGAAGGACGCATAATCTTCCCCAAAAGCAAAGATGGTTCACCACTGTTAAAGCGTTTCCAATTGGAAGCCAAGTCGGAAGTAGTGCCTATTTCAACATGGGGAGTTGATAAAACTTCAAAAGTTTCAAATGCTTTTATCACATCATTAAATACAGAAGGGACAAAAGAGTTAAAAACATTATTTAGTGACAAAGTCTTTACATTTCCTAAACCAACTCAGTTAGTTATTTCTCTTTTACAACAGGGAACAGAATCTAAAGATATCGTATTGGACTTCTTCTCCGGTTCCGCCACCACCGCCCATGCTGTTATGCAACTCAATGCCGAAGATAACGGCAACCGTCAATTCATCATGGTGCAGCTTCCCGAAGCTTGTGACGAAAAGTCAGAAGCCTACAAAGCCGGTTACAAAACCATTGCCGAAATTGGCAAGGAACGGATTCGCCGTGCTGGAAAGAAGATCAAGGAAGAAAACCCCCTCACCACCCAGAATCTTGATGTGGGTTTCCGAGTATTCAAAGTGGATACGTCCAACATAAAGGAGGTGTATTACACTCCGGAGGAACTGAAACAGGAAAATCTGGAACTGTTCAAGGATCACATCAAGCCCGACCGTAGCCCCGAAGACCTGCTGTTTCAGGTGTTCATTGACTGGGGACTTGACCTCACCCTGCCCATTGCCCAAAAAACCATTGATGGCAAGACGGTCTTTCTGGTGGATGCCAATGCCTTGGTCGCCTGTTTTGATGCCCCTGTAACTGAAGATCTGGTGAAGAAGTTGGCCGCACACAAACCCTTGCGGGTGGTCTTCCGGGATGATGCCTTTAGCAGCGATAGCGTCAAGATCAACGTCGAGCAGATTTTCAAACTGCTATCCCCTGGAACGGAAGTGAAATCGATTTAAGGGGCAGCTATGAGTCAGAAAAAAATAACAAAAAAGCAGACGAAAACAGCCTCGGATAATTCGCTACTGGATCGTGTTGTTTTGATTCTGGAGCAGGCACGCACCCATGTGGTCAGAGCGGTTAATAGCAGTATGGTGACGGCTTATTGGCTGATCGGGCGTGAGATTGTATTGGAACTTCAGGGCGGCGATGAACGGGCGGAATATGGCAAGCAGGTGATTGAAAATCTATCTAAACAACTAACCGTAAGATACGGCAAGGGATTTTCAACTACGAGCCTCTGGTATTTCAAACAGTTTTATGTTGCCTACCAAAATTACGTGCCAATTCTCCACCCATTGGGAGGAGAATTGAAGGATCAGCAAAAACTCTACCCAACGGGTGGGGAATTGACAGGAGCCGAGCAAAAAGATCGCACTGCGGGTGATGGCTTTGTACCCTGTTTCAATCCGCTCTTGAGCTGGTCACATTATCGGGCACTGATGCGGGTTGTCAAACCGGAGGCCCGTGAGTTCTATGAGCGGGAGGCCATTGAATGCACCTGGGATAAACGGTCGCTGGAGCGGCAGATACATTCGCAGTATTACGAACGAATGCTGAAAAGCCAGAACCCGCAGAAAATGATAGAAACTGCACGGCAGGAAATGGTACCACGCACGGAAAGTGTTGAGACGTTAAAAAATCCGTATGTCCTGGAGTTTTTAGGGTTGCCGGAAGTATCTACGCTGCACGAGAAACAGCTTGAAACCGCAATTATCACCCACCTGCAAACCTTTCTTCTGGAGCTTGGCAAAGGCTTTGCCTTTGTAGCTCGTCAGAAACGAATGCGCTTTGACGATATCGACCTTTATGTCGATCTGGTCTTTTATAACTGCATCCTCAAATGCTATCTGCTCATTGACCTTAAAATGGGTGAGCTATCCTATCAGGATGTGGGGCAGATGGATGGCTATGTCCGTATGTTTGAGGATTTGTACACAGCACCAGACGACAACCCCACTATTGGTCTTATTCTGTGTACGGAAAAGAATGAAGCCGTGGCGAAGTATTCTGTTCTAAATGACCGCAAACAGATTTTCGCATCGAAGTATATGCTATACCTGCCAACCGAACAGGAATTGGCGATTGAACTGGAGCGGGAACGGAAACTGATTGAAGCTCACCTGACTGAACAGGAAGATACAAGTGCAGAATAAAAAGAATAAAATGCAGAATAAAAAGAATAAATTGCAGAATAAATGCAGAATAAAATTTATAAAACACCAATCAATACAGGTCGCTACCTAAGAGGATATCCCATGAAACTTAAATTCAAAAAACAACAATTCCAGACTGACGCAGTCAATGCAGTTATTGAGTGCTTTGCCGGACAGCCAAAAACGGAAGGTGTCACTTATCGTATTGATCCCGGCAAGGGCAACAGTTCCAAGGGGCTTGGAACATCCCAAGTGAGTTTTGATTTATCCCAATCGGGCTTTAAGAACCGTGAACTGCTCAAGTCGCTGACCTTGCTGGAAAATATCCAGACGGTGCAACGGCGGCAGAACCTCCCGCAATCTGCAAAACTGGTCAGCACCAAGGTTTGCCCGGTCAATCTGGATATTGAGATGGAGACCGGCACCGGAAAAACCTACTGCTACATCAAGACGATGTTTGAGCTGAACCGATGCTATGGTTGGTCTAAATTTATCGTGGTTGTGCCGTCCATCGCAATTCGTGAAGGTGTGTTCAAGTCCTTCGAGATTACCGCCGAGCATTTCATGGAGGAATACAACAAGCGGGCACGATTCTTTCTCTATAATTCCAAACAACTGCATCACCTGGAACAATTCTCCTCGGATGGGGGGATCAATGTCATGATTATCAATGTCCAGGCATTCAATGCAACCGGGAAGGATGCACGCAGAATCTATGAAGAACTGGATGATTTTCAGTCACGCAAACCGATGGATGTCATTGCGGGAAATCATCCGATTATGATTCTGGATGAACCGCAGAAACTGGAAGGAGCTAAAACGTTTGATTCGCTGGCAAAATTTAATCCACTGGCCATCTTGCGCTATTCCGCCACCCACAAGACCGAGCACAATAAAATTCACCGACTGGATGCTCTGGACGCTTACAATCAGAAGTTGGTCAAGAAGATTGCTGTTCGAGGAATCACCGTCAGGGGGTTGACGGGCACGAATGCCTATCTCTATCTGGAATCCATTCAGATTTCATCGGGTCCCCCGGTTGCCCGTATTGAGTATGAGCTCAGGCAACAAACGGGTATCAAGCGAATCGTGCGCAAATTCGGCAGAAATGACAATCTCTTCGATCTATCGGGGGGATTGGAACAATACAAGGGCTTTGTGATTGCTGATATTGACGCAACAAAAGATACCGTCACGTTCACGAATGGTGTGATTCTGGAGGCCGGAGAAGCCACTGGCGATGTCAATGAATCCACCTTGCGCCGTATTCAGATTCGGGAAACGATCAGGGCACATTTTGAGAAAGAGCAAGCCCTCTTCCCCTTGGGAATCAAGGTGCTTTCCCTTTTCTTTATTGATGAAGTCGCCAAATACCGTCGCTACGATGGCGGTATTGAACAGCCAGGTGACTATGCAAAGATGTTTGAAGAAGAGTACAAGGCGGCTTTCAATGAATTACCGTTATTACTGGATATTCCCTATCGTACCTACCTTGAAGGCATCCAGGCAGCGAAGACTCACAACGGCTACTTCTCCATTGACAAGAAAAGTAATCGGCTGGTTGACCCGACTGTAGGGAAGAAGAGCACTGAAGCCGATGATGTGGATGCTTACGATCTGATCCTGAAGGACAAGGAACGCCTGCTCTCGCTGGATGAGCCTGTGCGGTTCATCTTTTCTCATTCAGCCCTGAGCGAAGGCTGGGACAATCCCAATGTCTTTGTGATCTGTACGCTGAAACACAGCGACAGCAGTATCCGTAAACGCCAGGAAGTGGGCCGTGGCTTACGGCTATGCGTTAACCAGAAGGGGGATCGTATGGACAGTGGCGCCAACATCCACGAAATCAATCTCCTGACGGTCGTTGCCAGTGAAAGTTATAAAGATTTTACAGCCGGATTGCAGAAGGAAATATCAGAATCTCTATCCGCCAGACCCCGTAAAGCGGATGAAGCCTACTTCATAGGCAAAGTCATTAAAACCCCTGAAGGTGAAGTTCAAATCACGCCGCAGATTGCCAAACAAATTTACCGTTACCTTGTCAAAAATGATTACACTAACGATAACGACGGGATTACGGCCAACTACCATGAAGCAATCAAAAACAATACACTGGCTCCCTTACCTCCGGAACTGACCCAATATACCCCCCAAATTGTCCAGTTGATCGAGAGTGTATTTAGTGACGCTACCCTACCGGGAATTGAAGATGGCCGCAAAGCCAAGCCCAATCTATTGAACAAGAACCTCGAAAAAGTTGAATTTAAGGCACTTTGGGAAAAGATCAACCGCAAGGCGGCCTACTCCGTTCATTTTGATACCGCTGAATTGATCAAGAAATGTGTGGCTACTCTGGATAGGGAATTGAATGTAACCAAACTGCAATATACCATTACGGGTGGGACACAGGGGGATTCCATTTCTTACGATGAGTTGAAAAGTGGACAAGGCTTTGCCGTCACGGAGAATACAACCGAGTATATGACGATCTCCGTTAATTCCGCAGTCAAATATGATCTGATCGGTAAGCTGACAGAAACCACCCACTTGACCCGCAACACCGTAGCGGCAATTCTGAAAAAAATCAGACCGGATAAGTTCGCGCAGTATCGACAGAACCCGGAAGACTTCATGCTCAAATCGGCAAGGCTCATCAACGAGCAGAAGGCCACCATGGTAGTTGAACATCTGACCTATAACCCCGTGGAAGACCGACACGAGCTTCACGAAATCTTTACCGTGGATAAACAGCAGGATTTCAGCCGGGCCGTCAAGACCGAGCGGCATGTTTATGATTATGTTTTTACCGATTCCAGGAATGAAAAGACCTTTGTAACCGAACTGGACAAGAGTACCGAAGTCGTTGTTTATGCCAAACTCCCCAAAGGTTTCTTCATCCCAACCCCCGTCGGGAACTATAATCCAGACTGGGCGATTGCCTTCAAAGAGGGGGCGGTCAAACACATCTATTTCGTTGCTGAGACCAAAGGCTCTATGTCCTCTATGGAACTGAGGAAGATTGAAGAATGCAAGATCGACTGTGCCCGAAAGTTTTTCACTGGGATCACTACCGATCAGGTTAAATATGAGATTGTCAGTGATTATGGAACGTTGATGAATCTGGTGAAGTGAGGGTTTTCTTTTAAGCTCTAACTAACCCGAAATATCATCAGAGCCAGGGGTGTTGCTGTTGTCCAGTTGGTCAGGTCCGCAACTGTAAAATTGATTGCGGACTTCATCCCAGACAAACCGGTTGCCCCAGGTATCGACCTCAATCTGTTCATCCACATTCGGAACATCGGTGATATTTTTTTGATTGGCAGGATGCGGCAGAGAAATAGGCTCGGTTTTGGGACAGAAATGACCTCCTGCCTCTTCGACCGCTCGGCCATTATCCAGATGGGCAAAGGGAACAGAGCTTTGAACTTCATTCAGGGCTTGCATGATGCTGTCAAGCCGTCCCATCGTTTCCTCAAGATATTCCTGACGGGGAATTCTGGCAGACGCTACCCAGACCAGATCATCGCCTCCCACCTGCAACGGAGTGTCCGTCCAGTTTTTCTGACCATTGGCCCCACGGGAAATGAGTAACGCGCAATTTTGTAAAGCACTGAAGCATCGTTGCCCGAAGTCAGGATATTGCCTGTAATCATAGTCGGTTCCCCAACTGTCTCTGGAAAACCGTTCGAAGGCGCTTGCCATGTAGGGGCCACTCCAGCTTGCGGGAGCCGCAACCGGTGCCGAAAGCAGGGCGGCCAGCCCCTGCACATTGGTGGGAAACATTCCGGTGTCTCTGTAGTAGTGATACAATCCCTGATCAATGTTTTTTAATTCGCTCATGGTCGCGGTTGTCGCCACACTGTCCAGAGAATGAAGCACCAGGGGGGTTCCCATTGCTCCGACAAGACCCATCAAACCCACACTCAAAGCCACTTCAAACAAACTGAAACCACGATATTTTCTGCGTTTCACAGGCCTCCAATGTCATCGCCGGCAAGGACGTTTCCGCCGGAACTTTCATCCAGCAGATTGGGTCCCCTGCTGTAAAACAGATTGAGTTGTTTGTGCCAGACAAAGTTATTTCCCCATTGGTCATGGTTGAAAAATGTTCCAAGATCCGGAATGTTCGCTATATTTTTTGCGCCGGTATCCAGGTCAGTGAACGTCACTGTAGCCCGATTTGCAATCAATTGCTTCATAACCACATTCAAGCGGTCTCTGGTTTCCTGCAATTGTTGGTTTTGCACAGAAACGGATGACACGATAGCAAACTGATCATCACCACTGCCGATCAGAGTATAATTGGGTGGAATTCCAGCCGTCAGCCATTCTGCGGTTCGATTGCCCCCGGCAGACAAAAGCAGACACCGGTTGTTGCCAATCGATGCCTGTCCATTGATGATCGGAACATTGGCATAGACAAAAGCAGTTCCCCAGGCATCCATCAGCAAACTGTCCGGATTCCCTGAAAGATAGGGACCATTCCAGCGGGCGAAGGCGGCACCAACAGGTTTTTCCAGAACCGCGTTCAATTGTCCTGACGGTGGGAAAACTCCCATGTCGGTGTAATACAGCGTCAGGCCTTTTTCCAGTGATTGCATCTTCTCACGGGTCGCGGTCACTTCACGAAACGTCATGACCTGCTTGGACAACGGCACCGCCATGCCAATCATGAGGGAAAATACAGCCAGGGAAATCATCATTTCCATCAGACTGAAGCCGTTGGATATGTTTTTTAGATCATTCTTCAATTCAAAATCCATCGATATCATCACCAAGCGTTCCTGAACAAATGCGTTCAATGTAATTGCAGGTTCCCAGATTATTGGGTTGCCCATCCCTGATCCGGTTGGGGCCTGTGCTGTAAAACTGCAACTGAATCGGATGCCACAAAAACGGCTGTCCCCAGGGATCTTTCCGGTAATAGGCGCTTATATAATTGACGCCTGCCATGTCCGTGCTGTTGATTAAAAAATTGATCGCGTCCGCAGGATTGGGGGAGCCTGACAGGTAATCCAGTTGCGGTTGCATATCCAGTTGGACCTGTTCATTGATGATTCGCAGGACATCGCGTGTTTTTAAATCCGCGGCCTGATTGGCTGATGCTTTGGAAACATCAATGTGGGGATTGTCCGGCGCGTTATTGGCGGAAACCACATTAACCCCGATAGCGGATGGTGTGTATTGAAAGGGCATGCCCCAGGCGTCCCACAGATTGTTGGGCATGTAACCGCTCAGATAGGGTCCCTGCCAGGTGATGGGTTCAAACGGAAAGGGGGGCAGACCGCCAAAGCTGAGGGTTGCGGTGGTGGGTTGTTCAATCAGGGCAACCAGCCCGACAGGTTTTCCACCTGACAACAACGAAGCATGAACAACGGCACCGGAAACAAGATCGACCACCGCAGGCGGAAAATCGCCAATGTCCTGATTATAGAGCGTCAATCCCTGTTCAATCAGGGCCAGTTTGTCATAGGTCAGCACAAAATTTGCCCGACTGGAAAGCGTGCTGACAATGGGGGTTGTGATTCCAATCACCACAGACAGCAAGGCCAGTGAAAGTGCGATTTCCATTAGGGTGAATCCACGTTTTTCAGGATAGGGATGGGGCTTCACAAGGACGGCTCTATTTTCCACGTTTGACACACAAGCGAATGTTTTTGGTATTCAGTTGAGGATCTTGAGGCTCAGGCAACAAACCAGTGCTGTTTTCTGAAACATCCCACTCTCCACGATATTCCAACGGATTACATTCTTTGCCTGTGTTATCCAGATAGATCTCTGTCACCCGATTTTCATCATCACTCAACATTTTTTGACGTTTGACACATAAATTCGCGAAAAATGTGGTTCGTGTCGCAGGTTGTTTATAATCCATGATGCCGCCGCTGGTCCCCAAATCCGCGGTTGCGTCCCAGAATCCGCGGTGTTCATAATCCGGCTCACTGCATCCCAGAAATTTTTTATCAGGCAGTGCGATGCCGGCCTTGTCACCACAATCCTGTGAAGGGCACGAACTGGTCACACTTCGAGTCACTTCAATCCGGACATCCAGCACCTGACTGGAGTTTTCCGAAATCCTTGAGGATCGGGCACACATGGTGACCCACTGGAAATTACTTGCAGGCTTTGAAGAATCATAAGGCGACCAGGAATTCATGTAGGTATTGATCCATGGACTTGCGCCATGCTGACCGCTACGCCAATATCCCAGGGATGTCATTCCCGGTTTTGGACAATCTGATCCCGGATCTATCTTGCTTCCAGCCTCCAGATTCACATCAAGGAACGCGCCTTTCCCATCCCCGATGGTGAAGCGGTTGACTTCTGGATCAAGCTGCCAGTCTACCGGACCGGGGGATCGATTGGTCGGATTGCCTCGTCCCACATCATTCAGTTCTTTGAAAATTGATTCCGACTTGCAGAACCCCTGGAAGACTTCGACATTCACATGAATGGGAACTTTGGCATTTCGATACAGCGAATACATATTGACACCCACGATGTATTCTCCCGCAGGTGGTTTATCCAGAAAATAGATGTCTTCGATCCATTTTGAAGGGTCCTGCGGATCCGTCTTTTCTCCATGAGTTCCAGAGATGGAACCATAGTTATGTCCCGGCGGAATCGTGTCTACATCCAGATAGCCCTTTACGGAGCCGATTTGTATATGAGGATGTCTGACGCCCTGAACGTTGCTGATGGTTGAACCATAAAACAGCATCTGTGTTTTTCCGCCTGATTCCAGTGGAATATATTTCAGCGCAAGATCCATATCAGCCTTGTCAGCGACAGGCCACCGCATGAAGGCTCTGAAGCCGACAACGGGCTTGCTGGGAATATCATCCCCGATCAGATTCCAGACATAACTTTGACTTGTGGACTGTTTGAAATAATCCCAGGTTTCTTTCGTTGTGGAATCCACTGGCAATTCACACACAGGCTTTGCCGCGAACGTTGCGGCGGTACGGGTTCCCTGACACAGGGAGTCTGTTTTATCAGGACCAATCACATAAAAATATCCGGCTTCGTCTTTGGTGATAGCCCAGCGCACCGGTTGTTTGTGGCGGTCTGTGATATTAAAATTTCCCAGAAGTCCTGAATTTTTCAGCAACATGACAGCACCTCCGGGACCGGGTTCAGGCATATTTTTGCGGATCTTGTCCCGATCCGCTTTGGTGAGTTTGCTACCGGTCGGAATGTAAGGTTCAGGATTCACCTGCCACCCCACCTGTTCCGCCCAGTCCATTTCTGCCGTTGTCCGCCCCGTGAGACAGGCGACTTCCAGAATTTTCTCAATGGATTCCACAGAATGGGCAGGATCATAGTTTAAGGATTCTGTCGCCGCGGTCACGATCATATACAAATCATCCGCAACCCCCAATTCCAGCCAGTTGTCAGTACTGGCAACGGCGGCTGACAAGGTTTTACCCTGCCGGGTGCTGTCAAGTTGGTTGTTGGAACCTTTATCCATCAAAAGCAGGGTGTTCATGCCGGTTTGTTTCCCCCGGATTGTGGGATTGATGATGAAAATATAATCCCTGTTTTTCCATTTCATGGCCAAATATTCCCGCATGACCCCAGTCACATAGGGGCCTTTCCAGTTTTTGTATTTTGCGGGTTCAGTTGTTGGATTATACGGATTAACGACAAGCGCGTCATTTCTCACCAGGTCTGCGCTGGGAAATTCGCCAATTGCCTGATAATAATCCAGAAAGGTCTGGCGAAACTGATTGATGTCCCGCACCAGTTCTTTTCGTTCCTTGAGATGGGTGAATTTGGTGCTTAACGGAATGGCAATGGCGGTGATCATGGCAATGGAAATGAGCGTGACAGTGATCACACTGAAAGTATATCCGCCCCTGTAACTCGTGGTATGATGTCGCATGTCTCCCCTCATGAACTAATTGTTAACTGATGCTCCCTTAATTCCCTATATCTGAAGTTTTGTTTAATCGCAATAAACCAAATCAACTAGAAACACTTTGGGATGGTTAAAAAATAACAGGGATAGCGTGCCCCACGGGACATAGGGCACGAGCAAACTTTTACAACTTATTTTTTGTCGTTCCTTAGGTTGTAAATGTCATAAAAAATTATTTTTATGACATGGGAGACATCACTTTGTATTATGATATTAATTGATTATGAGATCAATTACCGCATTTGATTACTCATGCAGGTCGCTCCCTCTCTTGCCTTTCGCCATCATTTTTTTATACAGGATTTTCATACTCTGTTTCCAGCATAGGGATTCCTTCTTTATTTGAGGCACAGGATTCTCTGTTATTATTAACTCATAATAGGCGGTGTATGAAATCAGTTAAAATCAATCACATTTGGGGTTTCAATGTTGAAATGTGTGTTTCTCTGGTCCTGTTCAGTTGCGTCTTTGCTGGACTGGCGGGTTGTGCGAATGAGGAAAAAGCTACGGCTGTTCTAACGGCACCGATGGAAAGCGGTGTTTTGGGAGACTCTCTGGCCATGGACGCTTCTGAATCGGTGTTCGACACGATTGAATGGTATCAGGATGACGTGAAACTTTCCCAATGTGAAGACAGTGATTCCTGTTTGGTTCTTTTTTCCCAGGAAGGCGTCTCTACCATAAAAATCAAGGTCCAAAAAAGTCCCTCAAACAATTCTCTGCCAGTCCTGGGAGATCTCATCAGTCCTTCTGAGGACACTACCGATGAAACTGACCTTCAAATTACGATAACGCCGACAGAAACCACTTCTGACATCGTGGAGACAGAAACGTCCACAACAACTACCGAGACAGCCACAACAACAGAAACCACAGCTACATCAACTTCCACCGTTACGACCAGTG
>JADFZZ010000059.1 GCA_015232315.1 SAR324 cluster bacterium
AAAAAATGATCGCCTTCTCCCTTGTCACGATTGAACCCGCCGATCCCCAGACACAGTGTTTCTGAAAGCGGCTTGACCTCGTCATACAGCAAATTGCGGATGAAACCCGGCAATTGGGAACTTTCATAATGCAGTCCAACCACCATCGCGGAACGCCAGCGTGACGGATGAATCTCAGAACGAAATTTTCCCACCTGTGCAGGTGGTTTGAAAATGAGCCGCCAAGAACGCCAAGAACACGAATAAAAAGGTTTTTTATATAAATGAAGTCCTCCGTGAAACCCTGATTTTCAAGTTTTCTGGTGCATATTCGCTTTTTTACTTTGTGTTCTTCGTGTACTTAGTGGCTAAAAAATATCTGCACAGGTCGAAAAAATTGTGAAATGAAAAAGGCACCACTATTGCTTTCTATGAGCATTTCTGGCATATCACCTATAAATGTATCTGTTTTGATTACTCCTCTGGTTGTTCGTCATGGAATTATCACCAACAAATAGCGCCGACGTAATTCAAAAGTACGTGACCTTTAACGTAGGTTCTGAACTTTTTGGTGTTCGCATTGAAATTGTACAGCAAATCATTCGCCCCCCGCAAATCACCGCCATTCCCAGAACCCCCGGATTTTTTCTGGGTGTTCTGAATCTGCGGGGCGAAACGATCTCCACGATTGATTTAAGGGTCCGTTTCAGCATGGGCAAAGCGGTGAAATCCGCTGAAACTCGTGTGATTATTGTGGACTACAGACATTCAAGACTGGGGTTGCTGGTTGACCGTATGGGTTCTGTGCTCAATATCAACAACAACCAGATCCGCACCCCCTCGCCCTTCATTGAAAAAAACACACTGGAATATCTCTCCGGAACCGTTCAGATTGATGCCAAAAAGTCCTTGCTGTTGCTGGATGCGGACCGCTTGATGGCGCCTGAGGATTTTCGTTTAGGCGAAGTGATCATTCGTTCGGATAAAACAGGTCAAGGCGGGGAACTGGTCGTGGCGGAGCCTGAACAGGTTTTGATCGGATTCAAACTGGCAGACGAATATTATCTGATGGAAATCAATATTGTGGAAGAAATCATACGATCGCCAACAGCCATCTCTGAAGTTCCGCAACACACCAGGGCGCTCGAAGGGGTATTCCATCTCCGTGACCAGATCATTCCACTGCTCAGACTGACCAAACGATTCGGACTTCCCGACCAACCTGATGGGCCCAATACCGCGGTGCTCGTGGTGAACGTGCTTGGCGTCAAAATTGGTTTGATTGTAGATGCCATCACCGGAGTCAAGCGACTCAGGGAATCCAATATTGAACCACTGCCCAAAAATGTGGAGGCCTCCCGTTCCAGACATTTGAAAGGTGTGTTTCAATCAAAAGACAATGGTCAGCATTTTGTGTATCTGGTCACAATTCTTGAGAAAATTTTTCTGGAAGATGAACTGGAACGCCTGGGCGATTTTCAGGATGCCCACATGCAGGAAATGCTGGAATCTGCCAAACCTGTGGCTGAAATCATGTCACTTTTGCGGTTCAAGGTCGGTGGCGAAATCTATGCGATCCGGATTCTTCAGGTGAATCAGATCACCAACATGCAGACCGTTTGCTCGGTGCCCATGACGCCGGATTATATCAAAGGCGTGATGAATGTCCGTGGAGAAATCATCACGGTCCTCGACTTGTCGACCATGTTTGGCAGTACGGAAATGTTTTCCAGTAAAAAAGCAAAAATCATTGTTGTGGATATCGGCGAACGTAAGGTCGGACTTCAGGTGGAAGAGGTCATCGGAATCGTATTTCTCCCACGCAATATTTTTGATATTCCTGAAAATTGGGGCGAACGGGGAGAGCATCGCCTCGTCGAAGCGATTGGACGTGAAGAGTCAGGTGACGTCACTGTCCTGCTTGATCTGGACGCAACCTTGAAACAGGCCACTGAGTTTGGTCAGCATTTCAAAAAAACTGAGAGTGAAATGAGCATGGCCTAAGCTGTTCATTCCACTCCAATCCGCGTATTTCCGCAAAACCTACCCAAGGTTCCCGAATTTCAGTGGGAACCTCTTGCGTCTACTTGTTAAAATCCAGAATAAATGTTTCCAGTTTTCGGATATCCTCAGTAAAAATCCTGATACCTTCTGCCAGTTTTTCAGTGGACATCGCATCATCATTCAACATCCAGCGAAAACGTTTTTCATCCATTTCAATCCGTTTCAGGTCACTCTTCTTTGCTATTGCAGGGCTTAGTTTTCTTGGAATGGTTTCGGTTTCAGTGTTCAATATTTTCAACAACTGTGGACTGATGGTCAGTCGATCGCATCCGGCCAGTTGCTCAATCTGTCCATGATTCCGGAAACTGGCACCCATCACAATGGTCTGGTGATCAAATTTTTTATAATAATTATAGATGTTGGTGACAGATTGAACTCCCGGATCTTCCTCAGCGGCAAAATCGGAGCGTCCGGTTGTTTTTTTGTACCAGTCCAGGATACGTCCGACAAAAGGGGAAATCAAAAACACACAGGCTTCCGCACATGCTACCGCTTGTCCAAAGCCAAACAACAGGGTGAGGTTGCACTGTATATTTTCCTTTTCCAGAATTTCCGCCGCTTTGATGCCTTCCCATGTTGCCGCGATTTTGATCAGCACCCGGTGTGCCGGAATTTTCCTGTCATGGTATAAACTGATGAGTTTCCGGGCGCGCTGAATGGTTCCGTCAATATCAAACGACAGCCTGGAATCAACTTCTGTGGAAATCCGGCCCGGAATGATTTTAAGAATTTCAGAACCCAGACTTACGGCCAGTTGGTCCACGGTATTGGCCATGATCTGTTCCTTATTACCGCCCTGATCCTGAGCCCAGCGAATGGCATCCCGTACCAGATATTCATATTTTTCCATTTGTGCGGCACGATAAATCAGCGATGGATTGGTCGTGGCATCTTCCGGTTGATATTGTTTCATTGCGTCAATATCGCCTGTATCCGCAACCACCAGTGTCATTTTTTTAAGTTGTGATAGCTTGTTTTCCATGAAAATCCTTCATTTAAAAAGAGGTTGATGAGATGTGAGGGACTGTAGCAAAACGCTTAAAACGGATCAATGCATATTCCAGAATAATGTAAAAATTGAGGCAGGACAGCATTATGCACTATCAACTGGGATGATACTATAGGAATGGCAAAAGAATAAGTTGTAGAATACTATAGACAGGAAAGAGAAGTCCTCCCCAGTTCTCTGTCCTTTCCTTTTTTCTTGGATGAACGATGACTATAGTCGCAGATGTGAGACTTTGAGTAGAAAAAAATGACTCAGTCCAAAATCGCATTGATGTTTTAATCCTCCTGCTTTAACCCATACTCTGAAAAAAATATCCAATTTGAATCTGTTAGTGCTCAACGGTTAATAAAGCCTGAAGCGAAAGCCAGCAATTTTGCACCTTAAAGGCTGGGTCAGTTTAGGCGAAAGCCAGGAAAGAATTTACCAGACTTTGAACGAACGACACGGAAGTAGTCATAATTCCGGATATGTTTAAGCTGTGATCGCCATAGTTTCGGATTTTATTTAATTTTCAATCTGTTAAGCAGGATGTTTATGCCACAATCTCCTAGAAGATCCTTGTTGTTTGTACCGGGTGCTGAACCGCGCCGCATTGAAAAATCCATGGATGCAGGGGCCGATATGATTATTTTTGATCTGGAAGATTCAGTGTCTCCAGAAAAAAAAGACATGGCCCGAAAACTTGTCATTGAAGCACTTCATCAAAATTTCGGTCAAACCGAGTTGGCGGTCAGAATCAATGCGGCAGGAACACCTTTTCATGAAGAAGATATCGCACTCATGGTTCAGGCCGGTTGCAAAACCCTGATGATTCCAAAATCGCATTCAATTGAATCACTGGAAAAAATTTCGCAATTGATCAGCCATTTTGAACAAAATGAGGCCACGACACGATTTTTAGCCTTGATTGAAACACCCCTGGGGGTTCTCAATGTGTCGCAACTCTGCATGTCCAGTAAGCGGATTGATGTTTTGTGTTTTGGTCATGCGGATTTTTGTATGGAAATGGGACTAACTCACATGGATGCCTCCTCAGGTGTCGTGTTTCATGCCAGATGCCAGATTGCGCTGACAGCAAAAGCCTATCAAAAAACAGCCATTGATAATGTTTGTCTGGCGGTCAAGGATGAGAGTGCCTTCAGAAAGGATGTGGAAATCGGGATGAACCTCGGTTATGAGGGAAAACTTTGCATACACCCGAGCCAGGTCAAAATCGCAAATGAAGTGTTCACACCGACTGCCGAACAGATTGAGTATGCTCAACAGGTGTTGGCAGGTTGGCAGGATGCGCAAGCCCATGGTGCAGGCGTGTTCAGTCTGAATAATAAAATGATTGATGCGCCTGTTGTTGCCGCTCAGGAACGTATTCTTGACCGCGCTAAACAATCAGGCTTGTTATAAAATTCGCAGGAGACTTATGACAAAACGAATTGAAATCAGTGGACCTTATTTTGAGGATTTTAACCTTGGTGAAGAGCTGGAAGACGCGCCATCCGTCACCATCACCAGTGGTCACGCGGCTTTTCATCAGGCCTTGTTTGGTGACAGACTTCGACTTGCGCTGGATTCCACCCTGAGCAAAGCTGTTACGGGCAAGGATGCGCCGTTGGTGAATCCAGGACTTTTGTGCAATGTGGCAATAGGCCAGACCACGTGGGCCTCCCAGCATGTAAAAGCCAACCTGTTTTATCGTGGGTTGGTGATCAAAAATCCCGTTTTTGTAGGAGACACGCTGCACACAACCACAAAAGTGGTGGGCTTGAAACAAAACAAGGTCAAACCGGGAAGAGCACCCACTGGAATGGTCGCCCTGGAAATGCTGGTGAGAAATCAGCACGGACAGGAAGTGATGAAATTCTGGCGTTGTCCCATGATTCCATGCAGAAATGCTGATACAAACACCGGATATGATGATTCTTTTGATTCCATTCCCTCTGAACTGAATATGGAAGAAGTAAAATCTGCCATCCCGGAAAACTGGAATCTGGCTCATTATCGTCAAACAATTCCGGGAACGCATTTCAATGAACTGGAAACCGACACTGTGTATGTCATTCATTCAAGGGATACGATCACCAGCGCACCAGAACTGGTACGACTCACCCTCAACATGGCGACAACGCATACAGACGCAACCACCAGTGCTTATGGCAAACGGCTGGTTTATGGCGGACACACCATCACCATGGCAGGGGCTCAAACGGTGAGAGCTATCAAAAATCTCATGACCTTTGTGGCCTGGCGAAAATGTGATCATACAGCACCTGTGTTCGAACAGGATATTTTAAGAACCGAAGTGAGTGTGATTCAAAAATATGCATTATCACAGGGCGGTTTGGTTGATTTTCATGTGGATGTATTTGCTGAACGGGGCGACCAGTCCCCGGAACCAGGAAAGGATATCAAGGTTTTGGACTGGGATGTAATTGGACTTATGGCTTAGGAGACAGGATGACACAAGGAATTCTTGAAGGAATGAGAGTGATTGAAGGTTCAGCGTTTGTCGCCGCACCACTCGGCGGTATGACACTGGCTCAACTTGGCGCAGATGTGATCCGGTTTGATCCCATCGGTGGGGGGTTGGATTATCAGCGCTGGCCAGTCACAAAAAATGGAAAAAGTTTGTTTTGGGCTGGGATGAACAAAGGCAAACGATCCATCGCCGTCGATTTTAAATCAGAGCGAGGAAAAGAACTTTTAACAGAATTAATATGTGCGCCCGGAGAAAATAATGGTTTGTTTCTGACCAATTTTCCCAACCGGGGCTGGATGTCCTATGAATCGCTGAAGCAACATCGGGAAGATCTGATCATGGTCAATATCATGGGCGATCGCCATGGTGGTTCCGCGGTAGATTATACTGTAAACCCTACTGTGGGTTTTCCTTTGGCGACGGGGCCGGACACATCTCAGGGACCAATCAATCATCTTCTTCCCGCCTGGGATAAAATCACCGGACAAATGGCACTGGTTGGATTGTTATCCGCTGAACGTTACCGCTCAAGAACCGGAAAAGGCCAACTGGTCAAACTGCCGTTGGCCGATGTCGCACTGGCCACGATCGGTAATCTTGGTAAAATTGCGGAAGTCCAGGTCAACAAAGTCAATCGTCCCAAATATGGCAATTACCTGTATGGTGCTTTTGGCAGGGATTTCAAAACATTGCATGGCCGATGGATCATGATTGTCGCGCTGACAGACCGGCAATGGAAAGGCCTGTGCAAAGCTACCGGTTTGACAAAAATGTTTGACCGACTTGAAGAAGAATTGGGGTTGGATTTCAACAAGGAAGGTGACAGATTCAAAGCTCGTGAAGAACTGGCCGAAATTATAGCTCCATGGGTGAGGCATCGGGCAATTGATGAGATCAAGGAAATATTTGACTCGAATGGTGTTTGCTGGAGTACCTATCAAAAATTCAAGGAACTCGTCGAAGAAGATCCTGAGTGTTCTGAAGAAAATCCAATGTTTCAAATGGTTGATCAACCGGGAATCGGGTCGTATCTGATGCCCTCTTCTCCTCTTGATTTTCAGGAGTCAGGTCGCCTGGCACCGAAAAGAGCCCCTGAACTTGGTGAGCATACTGATGAAATTCTGGCTGATATTCTTGGTCTATCTTCGACCGAAATTGGTCTTCTCCATGACCAGAAAATTGTTGCAGGTTCAGGTGTTTGAGTGGTGCCTGAACGGCCAAAAAATAACTTTTTAATAACACTAAAAAAAAACTTGCATTCCAAAACGTGCTCGGCTATTAATGCCGCTTCTTCAATGGGCGCTTAGCTCAGCTGGGAGAGCGGCGGCCTTACAAGCCGTAGGTCGTAGGTTCGATCCCTACAGCGCCCACCAGAGAAATTTCCCAATGTTGGGGTGGTAGTTAAGTTGGTTATAACGCTGGCCTGTCACGCCGGAGGCCGCGGGTTCGAGTCCCGTCCACCCCGCCATCAGGAATCATCAAGGCTGGAAGGTTGTTCAGCACCCCCTGAAATTTCCTCTGAAAAATTCATCCCCATCAGTATCCCCAACATTTAGACTACTTTTGTATCCTGAAACATCATTTAGGATAAACTCATTTTCTAATATGTGGGATAAATACGTCCTATCAAAATCTTGCTTATGTCACTTGACTTCTTATACAAGCAAGCATGTCTGCATCCAAATTTCCCAAATAATAGTTTCCCAATCCTGATTTTATTGTATGAGTGAATCTATTCCATCCCAATCAGAAAATACTTTGATTGCAGGTGGTCGTCAGGATCCATTACTTCCCCCTCTACTCAAGAACATCAATCAGGCCATTGAGCTTGAATTCTCAGTTGCGTTTATCCTCCAAAGTGGAATTGAGCTCATCCGGGAACATCTCGAAGATTTTCTCAATCGACAGGGAAAAGCCAGAATTTTGACCGGTGATTATCAATATGTCACTGATCCACATGCCCTATTCACACTTTTGGATCTGGAGGGTGATATAGGTGTTCGCATTTTCGAATCTGGGGGAAAATCATTTCATCCCAAATATTATGGATTCACATTTCAAGATGGTTCCAAGGCCGTTATTATTGGAAGTTCCAATCTGACAAAAACAGGATTGTGTGAAGGCATTGAATGGAATTATCATTTGAATTTCAGTGCAACTTCAAACGGCTATATTCCGTTTCAACAGGCCTTTCAAAAACTGTTTGAACATCCTCAAACTCTGGCTCTGGAGCATGACTGGATCAAGGCTTATCAGGCAAAAAGACAATTTTTCACCTTTAGACTGAATCCTGAATCTATCGCCGAAACCATGGTAAACAATGGTTATTCCGTAGCGACAAATGCTGAGGATGAAACTATAATAGACAATGGTGATCGCTACATATCTCTCAATGAAAATCCAGACATTGAACAAAAAATCAAACCTCATCTGATTCAACAAAAAGCATTGGACTCACTTAAGAAAACTCGCAGTCAGGGAAATCGTGCTGGTTTGGTTGTTTTGGCCACAGGCTTGGGAAAAACCTGGCTCAGCGCTTTTGATACTCTCGCATGCCAGTCTCGAAAAATATTATTCGTTGCGCATCGGGAAGAAATCCTGGATCAGGCACGAAAAACATTTCGTAAAATCCGACCAGATTCTCAATTGGGGAAATATGACGGCACTTTCAAAGACAAAAATGTGGATGTTTTATTTGCGTCTATCCAAACGCTCGGGAAATCAAATCATCTTCGGAATTTCGAACCACAAGCTTTTGATTACGTGATTATTGATGAGTTTCATCATGCTTCAGCCCGTACTTATCGAAATTTGATTGAATATTTTCAACCGGAATTCTTACTCGGACTAACAGCGACACCGGAACGGATGGATGGTGGAGATCTACTCACCTTATGCCAGGAAAATCTGGTTTTTCGTTGTGATTTTGTTCAAGGCATTCAGCAAAAGCTTCTCAGTCCCATCAAATATTTTGGTATCCCCGATGATATTGATTACGGACAGATTCCCTGGAAAAGTTCTCGATTTGATGAAGCAGCATTAACCCGCGCCGCCTCCACGCAGAAACGTGCCCAACATATTTTTGAGCAATATCACCAACGAGCTGGAAATCGAACATTAGCCTTTTGCTGTTCTCGAAGCCATGCCGACTTCATGTCCAAATATTTTTCACTTCAAGGAATCCGATCGGTTGCGGTTCACTCTGGTTCTGATTCAGCACCAAGAGCACTTTCATTAGAACAATTGCAGTCTGGTGAACTCCAAATTATATTCGCGGTGGATATGTTCAATGAAGGAGTTGATGTTCCGTTGATTGACACGGTTATGATGCTCAGGCCCACAGAATCGCCGGTTATCTGGATGCAACAATTAGGGCGTGGATTGCGTATCGCCATCGGAAAAGCGCATTTGACTGTCATTGATTATATTGGGAATCACCGGATTTTTCTGAAAAAATTACAGACGTTGCTGACTCTGAGAAGTGGTGATCGTGAAATTGCTAACTGTCTTAAGCATCTTCAAAACAAGACCTACGAACTGCCAGAAGGCATTGATGTGTTTTATGAGCTTGAAACGATTGAGATCATGAAAGCACTGCTAAAATCTCCAACTGAGGGTGAAGCTCAGGAAAGTTTTTACAAAGATTTCCAATATCTGCATGACAGACGTCCCTCTGCACTGGAAATTTATCATGAAGGCTACAATCCAAGACAAACAGGATATGCCTCATGGTTTGATTTCGTACATCAAATGGGAGATTTGTCATCAAGCCAGATCCAAATTCTGGAACAAATCCGACCATTACTGGAAAGCCTGGAATCCACACCATTGACGAAGTTCAATAAAATACTGACGTTATATGGGATGATACGGGAGGGATGTTTTCCTGGTCAAATAAGTATGACTCAATTAATGAGCTCAATTCAAACAATTGCTCAGCGTTCTGCCAAACTAAAATCTGATATTGAAAATGAATTGAACCATGGCATTGAAATCCAAAAAAAATGGAAACAAAACCATATCAATGACTGGATTGAAGGCAAGGGAACCAAACAAAAGAAATACTTCAAGTCTGACGAATTCTTTTTAAAAACCACAAAACTGATCCCACACGAAGACAAAGAGTCTGTCATTGATATGGTGCGGGAATTAATTGATTGGCGATTGGCAGAATATTTATCATGGAATCCTCATGCCAATGAATTTATTATCAAAGTTTCCCATTCAACCACCAATCCTATTTTGATCTTACCTGACCGCAACAAACATCCAGATCTTCCAAGCGGTCATACTGAAGTGATGGTGCAAAATGAAATATACACTGGAAATTTTGCAAAAATCGCCCTCAATGTTCTGAGAAAAAATAATTCTGAAAATCACCTGCCTCGAATACTGAAATCCTGGTTTGGCGAACAAGCCGGAGCTTCAGGCACAACGCACAAAGTCAAATTACTACAAACACCAAATGGATGGGAATTATCTCCGGTCAACCCGGTTCTGTCAATGGCTCAGGTTCAATCTGAATAGGTGTTATTATTCTGAATCCAGGTTCAGTGTCAGGTGAATTCGAGGGGTGTAATTGAACCCCATGGAGATACTCAGGCGGGATACGACAAACGAGTTGTGATCCAGTTCTTCAGCATTTTTGCCTTCTGGCATCAGTCATATTTTGTGCCGATCTAAAAACGAATAATCCTTCAATATCTCCTGGACATCGGCTTCGTTGCTGACCACAAACTTGAAATAGGCATTTTCGTTTTCGTTCATAAAAGACAGTACATCTTCTTTGATCCTGCGATCAAGTCGTTCTCCTGAATTTGATAACTTGGGAGAGCAGGAGTAAATGATCCGCATTTTTTATACCAGAACAAAAATCCGATAACGCTTATCCTGTGATCCTGGCCAATCAACTGGATGTGGCGTTGACCGCCAAGAAATTTCTGGAGGAACATCATCGACTGCGAAGTTCCTGGCTGAAAGAAACTCAGGGCATTCTTTTTAAGGACAAGAAACCCAAATGGATATTGGATGAAGTGTTGCCTGATTTTAAATCGTCATAGTCTCCAAGTCCCTGATCCAGAAAGGTTAAGGCCTCATACCCGGCGTTGATCATTATTTTCGATTGGTGCTGGAAAGGGATTAAACATTATTTGTTATCGTAGTGACCACCGATGGCAAAAATATAGATACACTTCTCATCAAATTTATAAACCAGGCGATCTTTTTGAGAAATACGCCTGGACCAGAACCCCGACAAGCTATGTTTTAATGGTTCCGGTTTCCCGATACCTTGGGATGGCTCATTTCGTAAGAGTTCCTTCAGAATTCGCCTCAGATTTTCATGCATTTTCTTATCCTGGACACGCAGATCTTCGTATTGTTCAAATGTGTTGCCCTCAAATACCAGAGATCTCATCCATTTGCTCACGGGTCGGTTGGTATCCTGTATGGGTGATATGGGTTTGAAGTGACGTGGTGATCTGATTCATCAGTGACTTATTCTCAAGGATTCTCAAGGTTTCCTGCTCTCGTTCCCAATCCTCATTGCTGATCACCACAAAAGAAGGCGCGTTTTTTCGAGTCACCCGTATGACCTCATGATCGTGGATTGCCATTTCAACAGACTGCTTCAGCGATGATCGAAATTCGTTAACGGTCATTTCCAACATATTCCTGTCTCCCTGATACACATTGTTAAATGAATTTGCTTATCAACGTTTTATTCTTTTCCTATAAGAATTAATTTTTCCAGATTTATGTTCAAGTTCATTTTGTTTCAAGTGTCGACGACAGGCCACTGACACGCTATTCCACCAAGTCTTTCTGATTTCCAATTCCGCGTTCTCCGAAAAACCTTCTATTCCATTCCAGATGTCATAACCAGGTTTATTATTACTCGATGTTCCAGTTTTTTTCTTGAGAATTGTGTTGACTCAGGCTCAGGCTTGTTTTTTGTAATCCAAATCAAGCGTTGGCTCCAAATTGGGCATAGTTCTCCCCGAAAAGTGTTTTTTGGAGGTTTGGAGGGAAAACATGGTTTTGATCGATTCACTGAGTTCCTCTAATTTTTCATGTTTCCCGGGTAATTGAAAAATATGCTGGATGAATTGGACTAAAGAATCCACCCGTGGAACGGGTGGGTTTGGGATAAGCCCAGAGGGCTTGACATACTGGGGTTAGACTGGACACTAAGCAACGTTTTTTCCATAGTTCTTGTCA